>NZ_JAADJW010000021.1:0-91127 GCF_010092875.1 Vibrio sp. LB10LO1 | reverse complement strand
CCGATTCCCGATTCCCGATTCCCGATTCCCGATTCCCGATTCCCGATTCCCGATTCCCTACAAAACCTCTAACCCTTGCTTTTGCAGCATATCGATCAAATCAATCAGTGGCAGGCCGACTAGTGTATTTGGGTCTTTACCGACTAACTTGTTAAACAGGCAAATGCCCATTCCCTCGCTCTTAAAACTGCCGGCGCAATAAAACGGTTCCTCTCTGTCTACGTAACGCTCGATTTGTTCGCGAGTCAAATCCCTAAAATGCACTTCAAAAGTATCGAAGCCGACTTCAGTATGATTAGTTGCCGTGTTATGTACCGCAAGCCCGGTATAAAAAGTGATGGTTTTACCGCTTTGAGCTAATAACTGCTTGAGCGAGTTTTCTCGATTTAGTGGCTTGCCGACAATTTGGTCATCGATGACACAAACTTGGTCACTGCCGATGACCAAACTGTCCTGAGTTGTGTGGCAAGAAGTCGCTTTTCCCATCGCGAGCCTTTGAACCAGTTCTAAAGGGGATTCATTAGGTAAAGGAGTCTCATCACAGTCTGGTGATAAACAAGTAAAAGGTACTGCTAGTTTTTCCAGCAGTTGTTTACGAAAAGGGGAGGTTGAGGCTAAAACCAGTTGGTAATTTTTCATTTTGAATTACAATTCGCAAAAGCATTTCCGATAGGATAATCGATCAAAATCGATTCTGGCTAATGCTCTGTACGTTAAGCGTAAAAAAGTACAACTTTTTTGCCTTTTTCTTTGACTAATTTTGATTTGGAAGATAATATTCGCGCCCTATGCAAAAGGTAAAAATACCGCGAACGGTTGATCCGGCGAAGTCCGCACAGAAACGATTAGATTACGATGGCATCATCCAAGCTAGTCTTTTCAAGCGCTTAGCGGAAACAACTGAAGGCGTAAAACGCGACGCAGAAGTCTCATTGTCATTTGATATTGATGAACAGCGACTTGTTGTTATCTCTGGTAAAGCTAACATCGAAGTCGATTTAGAGTGTCAGCGTTGTAATGAGGTATTCACACACATGTGTGAAGTTGAATTCCTTTACACTCCTTACTACGGTGAGAAGACGGAAGAGGAAGCACCAGAAATTTATGATTTGGTAGATCTAAATGAGTACGGTGAATTAGACCTTATACAACTGGTTGAAGACGAGTTCATCTTAACATTACCTCAAATCGCAATGCACGATGATGCGGATTGTAGCGTTGACTCAAATAACATGGTTTTTGGTGAGATTCCTGAAGAAATTGAGGAAGAAAAACCGAATCCATTCGACGTTTTGAAAAATCTGAAAAAGTAACTGGTGTGGTAGCCGCTTCTTCTTTAGGTTTTTAACCCAATAGTATAGGAGTAGGGTCAATGGCCGTACAGAAAAACCGTAAAACTCGTTCTAAGCGCGGTATGCGTCGTTCACACGATGCGCTAACTACAGCTGCACTATCTGTAGACGCGACTTCTGGTGAAACTCACCTACGCCACAACGTAACTGCTGAAGGTTACTACCGTGGTCAAAAGGTTATCAACAAGTAAGGTTGAACCTTTGCAAAGTATTACCGTTGCACTTGATGCAATGGGCGGGGATTTCGGTCCACGCGTAACAGTGCCTGCCGCCGTGCAGGCACTGTCTCATTTCCCAGAGCTAAAAGTGATTCTTATAGGTGATCAATCCCTGATCACGTCTCAATTATCTCAACTAGGTACCTCTACCAGTTCTCGTTTGAGCATTCTTCACAGCGAGAAAGTGATATCCAATTCAGAAAAGCCCTCTTTAGCATTACGTAATAGCCAAAATAGCTCCATGCGTATGGCCATTGATCTCGTTTCTGACAACGAAGCAGATGCTTGTGTGAGCGGTGGTAACACAGGAGCCTTGATGGCGCTCTCACGATTTGTTCTTAAGTTGCTTCCTGGTATTGAGCGTCCTGCTTTAGTTTCCGCCTTACCGACCATCAGTGGTAAACGTACTTGGATGTTAGATCTTGGTGCGAACGTGTCGTGCGATGCTGACTCGTTGTTTCAGTTTGCCGTGATGGGCAGTGCATTAGCAGAAGAGCACCTAGGTCGACCTCCTCGTGTTGCTGTGCTAAATATCGGCGCAGAAGAAATTAAAGGTAATGATTTAGTCAAACGCTGTGCAGAAATGCTTTCTCAAACCGACGCAATCAATTTTGTCGGTTATATTGAAGGTAATCAAATTTTGCATGACGTTGCCGATGTCATCGTTTGTGATGGCTTTGTCGGTAACGTATGCTTAAAAGCCAGCGAGGGAACAGCGCAACTCTTTATCGAAAAATTAAAAACCAGCATGATGGCATCGACGATAAAGGGTTGGATTGCTAGAAAGTTGTTTTCTCGGCTATTTAATGAACTAAAAACACTGAACCCCGACCAGTATAACGGCGCAAGTTTGCTAGGATTGCGCGGCATTGTCATAAAAAGCCATGGAAGTGCGGATGTATCTGCGATTGTCAATGCACTTGGCGAGGCAGTACACGAGGTCAAACGACAAGTACCAAGCCGTATTAGCGATCGTTTGGAAGCGGTTTTACTCGAGAGGCATTATTAGTCTTCATGTATAGCAAAATTTTAGGTACTGGCAGCTACCTGCCATCTCAGGTGCGTACTAACGCAGACCTAGAGAAAATGGTAGATACAAGTGATGAGTGGATCGTTGCTCGCACGGGTATTAAAGAGCGTCGAATTGCAGCAGAAGATGAAACTGTTGCGGACATGGCATTCTACGCAGCTGAAAACGCTATCGATATGGCCGGCATTGATAAAAATGATATCGACCTAATTATCGTTGCTACCACGAGCAGTAGCCATACTTTCCCTTCATCTGCGTGTCAGGTGCAAGGAAAGCTTGGCATTAAAGGTTGTCCTGCATTCGACTTAGCCGCTGCTTGTTCAGGCTTTGTATACGCATTGTCTGTTGCTGATCAGCACATCAAATCAGGTATGTGTAAAAACGTACTCGTGATTGGCGCAGACGCATTGTCTAAAACGTGTGATCCAACGGACCGTTCAACCATCATCCTATTTGGTGATGCGGCTGGAGCAGTAGTGATTGGTGCGAGCGAAGAGCCAGGCATCATCTCTACACACGTATACTCAGACGGCCAATTTGGCGATCTGTTGAGCTTACCTGTGCCAGAGCGCGGCAAAGATGCCGACAAATGGCTGCACATGGCAGGTAACGAAGTATTCAAAGTGGCAGTAACTCAGCTATCTAAGCTAGTGAAAGACACGCTTGAAGCGAACGACATGCACAAGTCTGAACTAGACTGGCTAGTGCCGCATCAAGCGAACTACCGAATTATCTCAGCGACAGCGAAGAAACTTTCGATGTCACTAGACCAAGTCGTGATTACACTTGATAAACACGGCAACACATCAGCAGCAACTGTGCCAACAGCACTAGATGAAGCGGTACGTGATGGTCGTATTAAGCGTGGTCAAACTCTGCTTCTTGAAGCGTTTGGCGGCGGATTCACTTGGGGCTCAGCTCTGGTGAAATTCTAAGTTTCACAAGAATTCAAAATTTAAGATGCGCTACGGTGCATCTTATTTCTTTTTACTTTGCTTAAAGGAAAACAACATGAGCAAGTTTGCTATCGTATTTCCAGGCCAAGGTTCACAAGCTGTAGGTATGCTTGCTGATCTAGGCGAACAATATGACGTAGTAAAACAAACATTTGCAGAAGCATCTGACGCACTAGGTTACGACCTATGGGCGCTTGTTCAAAATGGACCTGCAGAAGATCTAAACCAAACTTTCCGTACACAGCCTGCATTGCTAGCTTCATCTGTTGCTATCTGGCGCGTATGGCAAGAGCTTGGTCTTGAGCAACCAGCAAACCTAGCGGGTCACAGCCTAGGTGAGTACTCAGCATTAGTATGTGCTGGCGTGATTGACTTTAAAGAAGCAATCAAACTGGTTGAGCTACGTGGTCAACTTATGCAAGAAGCCGTACCAGCAGGTACTGGCGCAATGTACGCGATCATCGGTCTAGATGATGAAGCGATTGCAAAAGCTTGTGAAGAAGCAGCGCAAGGTGACGTAGTTTCACCAGTAAACTTCAACTCGCCTGGTCAAGTTGTTATCGCAGGTAGCAAAGACGCAGTAGAGCGCGCGGGCGCACTATGTAAAGAAGCGGGTGCTAAACGTGCACTTCCTCTCCCTGTTTCAGTGCCTTCACACTGTGCACTAATGAAGCCAGCAGCAGAGAAACTAGCGGTTGCGCTAGAATCTATCGAGTTCAACGCACCACAACTTCCTGTTATCAACAACGTTGATGTGGCAGCAGAAACGGATCCTGCAAAAATCAAAGACGCACTTGTTCGTCAACTTCACAGCCCAGTTCGTTGGACTGAGAGCGTGCAACTAATGAGCGAGCAAGGCGTAGAAAATCTTCTTGAGCTTGGTCCTGGCAAAGTACTGACAGGTCTGACTAAACGTATCGTGAAAACACTAAGCGCAGCAGCTGTTAACGACGTAGCGTCGTTAGAAGCCGCTAAGTAATTCGTTCACGATAAGAAAAGGAAAACACAACATGATGAATCTAGAAGGTAAGATCGCTCTAGTGACAGGCGCGAGCCGTGGCATTGGTCGTGCGATTGCTGAGCTTCTTGTTGAGCGCGGTGCAACGGTAATTGGTACTGCGACTTCTGAAGGTGGCGCAGCGGCTATCAGTGAATACCTAGGTGAAAACGGTAAAGGTCTAGCACTTAACGTAACTGACGTTGAGTCTATCGAAGCAACCCTAAAAACCATCAACGATGAGTTCGGTGCAATCGATATTCTTGTTAACAACGCAGGTATCACTCGCGATAATCTACTAATGCGTATGAAAGATGACGAGTGGAACGACATCATCAATACAAACCTAACGCCAATCTACCGCATGTCTAAAGCGGTTCTGCGCGGTATGATGAAAAAACGCGCAGGTCGCATCATCAACGTCGGTTCTGTTGTTGGTACTATGGGTAACGCTGGTCAAACGAACTACGCAGCAGCGAAAGCAGGCGTAATTGGTTTCACTAAATCAATGGCTCGTGAAGTCGCTTCTCGTGGCGTAACGGTTAACACAGTGGCTCCTGGTTTCATCGAAACTGACATGACTAAGGCGCTAAATGATGACCAACGTGCAGCAACGTTGTCGAACGTGCCGGCAGGTCGTCTAGGTGACCCACGTGAAATCGCATCAGCAGTTGTATTCCTAGCTTCACCTGAAGCGGCTTACATTACTGGTGAAACTTTGCATGTAAATGGTGGCATGTACATGGTTTAATGCACAGTTCGTGCAAAATAAGCTATTTTACTTTGTGAAAAATAGCCTATAGTTGCTGTTAACTGTCATTAAGTTGTCATGCTCATGCGCAACATTTGTGCATGATTTAAGTCAAAAATGTATTGAAATTCGGTTAAATTCGCTAATTTTGTGGTTTGACCAGCAAGGACCCCCTTGCAACTTTCAATAGTTCGAATAAACTACGGAATCATCGCATTAGGCGAAATCTGTAAAGGAAAAGAAAAATGAGCAACATCGAAGAACGCGTAAAGAAAATCATTGTTGAACAGCTAGGTGTAGACGAAGCAGAAGTTAAAAACGAAGCTTCATTCGTTGACGATCTAGGTGCTGATTCTCTAGACACTGTAGAGCTAGTAATGGCTTTAGAAGAGGAATTCGACACTGAGATTCCTGACGAAGAAGCTGAGAAAATCACTACTGTTCAAGCTGCAATCGACTACGTAAACAGCGCTCAGTAATTATCTCTCCCAGGCGGTCTCCTAGACCGCCTGTGTTCTTTCTAACTTCTTCTATCCTCTCATAGAAACATTCAATTCCCGGAGAATTATATCGTGTCCAAGCGTCGTGTAGTTGTCACAGGCATGGGTATGTTGTCACCGGTAGGCAACACAGTAGAATCATCTTGGAAAGCCCTGCTAGCAGGTCAAAGCGGTATCGTAAACATCGAACATTTCGATGCAACGAACTTCTCGACTCGTTTTGCTGGTCTTGTGAAAGATTTTGATTGCACAGAGTACATGTCTAAGAAAGATGCTCGTAAGATGGATTTATTCATCCAGTACGGCATTGCAGCGGGTATCCAAGCACTGGATGACTCTGGCTTAGAAATTACCGAAGAAAACGCAGCTCGAGTTGGTGTAGCAATCGGCTCAGGCATCGGCGGTCTAGACCTAATCGAAACAGGCCATACAGCGCTTGTTGAAAAAGGTCCTCGCAAAGTTAGCCCATTTTTTGTTCCTTCGACCATCGTAAACATGGTTGCAGGTAACCTATCTATCATGCGTGGTCTTCGTGGTCCAAACATCGCGATCTCTACGGCATGTACTACAGGTCTACACAACATCGGCCACGCAGCGCGTATGATTGCATACGGTGATGCTGAGGCGATGGTTGCTGGTGGTTCAGAGAAAGCATCTACACCACTAGGTATGGCTGGTTTCGGTGCAGCGAAAGCACTTTCAACTCGTAACGATGAGCCTCAAAAAGCGTCTCGTCCATGGGATAAGGGCCGTGATGGCTTTGTTCTTGGTGACGGTGCGGGCATGATGGTTCTTGAAGAATACGAGCACGCAAAAGCACGTGGCGCTAAGATCTACGCGGAGCTAGTTGGCTTTGGTATGTCTGGCGACGCTTACCACATGACTTCTCCAAGTGAAGATGGTTCAGGTGGCGCTCTAGCAATGGAAGCGGCAATGCGTGACGCAAACATCACAGGTACTCAAGTTGGTTACGTGAACGCTCACGGTACATCGACGCCTGCTGGTGACGTTGCTGAGATCAAGGGCGTGAAACGTGCTCTTGGTGAAGAAGGCTCTAAACAAGTATTAGTATCTTCAACTAAATCTATGACTGGTCACCTTTTAGGTGCTGCAGGCTCAGTTGAAGCGATCATCACAGTTCTTTCTTTGGTAGACCAAATCGTTCCACCAACGATCAACCTAGATGATCCTGAAGAAGGCCTAGATATCGATCTTGTGCCGCATACTGCGCGCGAAGTTGATATGGAATACGCAATCTGTAACTCGTTTGGCTTCGGCGGTACGAACGGTTCGCTAGTATTCAAAAAATTCGCTGAGTAAAAATCTCTAACACTGTTTTAGAGAAGCGATACTTGTATTCTAACGGCTCGATGCTTAGCATTGAGCCGTTTTGTTTTATTTGTCGATCAGAAAACAAAGGGTATCTGAATGTTCTGGGTAAATGGACTTCCACAAACGCATGTTCCGCTTGGTGACCGCTCGTTTCAATATGGCGATGGCTGCTTCACCACCATTAAGACTAAGCACGGTCGGTTGGAGCTCTGGCAAGCGCATATTGAGCGAATGGAAGCGTGCCTAAAAACATTACACATCCCTTTTCCTGATTGGAGCCAAGTGTTCGAT
The DNA here is from genome assembly GCF_010092875.1 of Vibrio sp. LB10LO1. Classification (NCBI taxonomy): domain Bacteria; kingdom Pseudomonadati; phylum Pseudomonadota; class Gammaproteobacteria; order Vibrionales; family Vibrionaceae; genus Vibrio; species Vibrio sp. LB10LO1. Next base: position 83,700 of record NZ_JAADJW010000021.1, on the reverse strand, counting down.
TGGGTAATGAAAGCGGTCTTGAGTGACGAGTTTGCTGGAATCAAAATTCATATCAGTCGTGGCACTGGAGGGCGAGGGTATAGTCCCAGTGGTATTGAAGGGCCAGTAGTGACTATTTCGAATTTTGCGTTCCCTTCTCATTACTCTTTATGGCAAGAAAATGGCGTGCAGCTAGGGGTTTGCGAAACTCGCTTAGGTATTCAACCACTCCTTGCTGGCCATAAGCACAACAACCGGCTAGAGCAGGTTCTCGCAAAGGCAGAAATTGATGATTCTGAATTTGCCGATGCTGTGACGTTAAATGTGCAAAATCATGTCATTGAAACTACAATGGCAAACCTTTTTTGGGTTAATGATAAGAAGGTTTACACACCGGAGTTGAATTTGTCTGGTGTGGCTGGCGTAATGCGCCGTCAGGTATTGGAATTACTCCAAGCTGAAGGTTACCCAGTGCAGGTAGCCGAGTTCACACTGGCTGATTTGCTTGATGCAGAAGAGGTGTGGATGTGTAACTCATTATTGGGTGTCGCGCCGGTTTGCGGTATTTCAACACCAGATAACAAGATTGAATTTCCAATTGGAAAATTGACACGACGACTTCAAGGGAATCTAAATTCGTGATTAAAAAACTGTTTGCTTTTGTTGTACTGATTGCCGTTATTGGTGCAGCTGGTGTTTTTTACGTTGTTTCACAGACTAAGCAATACGTTAACTCGCCAATTCTAATAGAGCAGCCACAACTGTTTACCGTTGAAAATGGTACTAGCTTTCACCGTGTCATGCGTGATTTGGTGAAAGACAATATTATTGAAGCCTCTGATTACACTCGCTTAATGCCTCACCTTTACCCAGAGCTTCTTCAAGTGCGAGCAGGCACTTACCAACTTGAGCCAAAAGTTTCGCTTTATCAAACGTTAGAACAGCTCAATACCGGCAAAGAGCATCAATTTGCGATTACTTTTGTCGAAGGCAGCCGTTTCTCTGAGTGGGTTGAACAGCTAAGAGCTGCACCTCATGTAAAACATGACTTAACTGGTTTGTCTGAAAAAGAAATGGCAGAAAAGCTGGGTATTGAACGTGAGAAGCTTGAAGGTTTATTCCTTGCGGAGACTTACCATTACACTGCTGGCGCAAGTGAAAGCCAGATCTTAGAGCGTGCACACAGCAAGTTAAACAAGATTCTTGATGAACAATGGGAAGCGCGTCAGGACAAGTTACCACTGAAAGATAAATATGAAGCGCTGATCCTAGCTTCTATTATTGAGAAAGAGACGGCAATTGATGCTGAGCGTGAACGTGTCGCATCAGTCTTTGTTAACCGTCTCAATAAACGTATGCGTCTGCAAACGGATCCGACCGTTATCTACGGTATGGGTGATGCGTACGATGGTAATATCCGTAAAAAAGATTTGCGTACACCAACGCCATACAACACATATACAATCAATGGTTTGCCGCCAACGCCTATAGCTATGGCAGGTGAAGCGTCGATTGAAGCTGCTTTAAACCCAGAAAACAGCAACTATCTATATTTCGTAGCAAGTGGAAAGGGCGGACACGTGTTTTCAAAATCCCTTGCTGAGCACAACCGTGCTGTACGTGCCTATTTAAGAGAACTAAGAAAGAACAAATGATGAAAGCAAACTTTATTGTCGTTGAGGGCCTAGAAGGCGCGGGTAAAAGCACTGCGATTAAAACTGTTTTAGACACACTTAAGGCTGCGGGTATCGAAAATATCGTCAATACGCGTGAGCCGGGTGGTACGCCACTCGCAGAGAAAATGCGTGCGCTTGTCAAAGAAGAGCACGAAGGCGAAGACCTGAAAGACATGACAGAGCTGCTTTTGCTTTACGCCGCGCGTGTTCAGTTAGTTGAGAACGTGATTAAACCAGCACTAGCAAACGACCAATGGGTGGTGGGTGACCGTCATGATTTGTCCTCTCAAGCTTACCAAGGTGGTGGCCGCCAGATCGATGCATCACTGATGAAGAACCTGCGCGATACAACGCTAGGTGAGTTTAAGCCTGCTTTCACATTGTACATGGATATCGATCCGCGTGTTGGTCTTGAGCGCGCACGTGGCCGTGGTGAACTAGACCGCATCGAAAAAATGGACATCAGCTTCTTTGAGCGTACCCGTGAGCGTTACTTGGAGCTTGCGAATGCAGATGACTCTATCGTAATTATCAACGCAGAACAGTCGATTGAAGACGTGGCACAAGATATCAAAGCTGCGCTTAATAAATGGCTAGCAGCGCAGTAAGCAGAGTGTGGATTGAGGTAATTCATGTTAAATGACTTTCCATGGTTACAACCCGTTTGGGATAACCTCAAAGTAAGTTTGGATTCCGAAAGAGTTCCAGGTGCCTTGCTGTTGCAAAGTGCGCAAGGGTTAGCCGTTGAGAAGTTGGTCGAACTCTTTAGTCATTCGCTTTTGTGCCAAAACTACACCAGTGAAGCGTGTGGTTTTTGCCACAGCTGTCAGCTAACGCAATCAAACAGCCACCCTGACTTACACTGGATCAAACCAGAGAAGGAAGGGAAATCCATTACCGTTGACCAGATTCGAGCATGCAATCGTCTTGCGCATGAATCGTCTCAGCTAAATGGCTATCGTGTGTTTATCATTGAACCTGCGGATGCGATGAACGAATCAGCGTCGAACGCGTTGCTCAAAACACTCGAAGAACCTGGGCAGAAGTGTTTGTTCTTGCTTGTCACGCATAACCAAGAACGATTACTCCCAACCATCCAAAGCCGTTGTCAGCAGTGGGTGGTGACGCCACCTTCGACAGAACAAGCGATGAGTTGGATGAGCGAGCAGGGTTCTTTGAAAGTGCCAGCTTACGCGCTTAAGCTGAACATGGGCTCCCCAATTAATACACTAGAAGCAGTAAAAAATGGCGACCTTGATGAGTACCAGGCATTTGAGCGCAGTTTGATTGAGACTTTGTCTTCTCCTGTTTCTGATGTGTTCCAATGTGCGTCTTTGATGGCCAAGAACCCAGATAAAGCGTTGGATTGGGCTTGGTATTTATTAACTGATGCACAGAAAGCGCAATTTGGTGTGGCTGAGGCAGACCAGTTGCCAGGGGCTGACAAGTTTCAACCGAACAACTACAACGGTTTATACTCAGCAGCACAAAAATTACTCGAGTTAAAGGCTCAAATGCAAACCTTCCCAGGCTTGAACCTTGAGCTACTATCAATGAATTGGTTAATTGAATCACGAGAGGCATTATGTTCGTAGATTCTCACTGTCATTTAGACAAATTGAATTACGATGATCTTCACATCAATGTTGAAGACGTTATTAACAAAGCAAAACAAGCGAACGTAACAGAGCTTTTATCTGTGGGCGTTACGCTGGATTCCTTCCCTAAAATGCTGGAACTGATCACGCCGTATGAAAATGTCTACGCGTCTTGTGGTGTCCATCCTCTCGATGTAGAAAGTGACTTCTCGATGGAGGTGTTATGCCAGCATGCTTCTCACAATAAAGTCGTTGCGATTGGTGAGACAGGCCTAGACTACCATTACAAGCCAGAGATGGCAGCGTTACAACAAAAGCGTTTTGAACAGCAAGTTGACTTAGCGGTAGAGTTGAACAAACCACTTATCATCCATACCCGCAATGCGCGCGAAGATACATTAGAAATTCTACGCAATGGCGGTGCAGAAAAATGTGGTGGTGTGATCCACTGCTTTACTGAAGATCTAGCTTTTGCAGAAGCGGCGCTTGATTTAGGTTTCTACATCTCAATTTCGGGTATTGTGACCTTCCGTCAAGCAACAGAATTGAAGGAAGTTGTAAAAGCTTTGCCCCTTGAAAAGTTGCTTATAGAGACTGATTCACCATATCTTGCGCCTGTTCCGCACCGCGGAAAAGAGAACCAACCAGCCTTTGTAGTGGAAGTTGCGGCTTACATTGCACAGCTAAAAGGGTGTTCATTATCTGAAGTCGGGCAAAAAACCACCGAAAACTTCCGAAATCTTTTTTTGCGATGAAAAATCAAGAAACGGTTTAAAAAGGGGCGAAAGCCCCTTTTTTGTTTAGAAATGCGCCAAAAAGATCATTTAGTTTAATGTTTACTAAATTTGTTGATTTAAGCGCATTCAAATTCATCAAATGTAATTTTGTTACTAAAAATAACATCGACCTTTATTTTATTTACGCCTTAAAATTAATTATGTAGATAATAAAATCTTTATAAAACAGTAATATAAGTTTAATGCAAACCTTTTCATTGGCTGTTTTTCGGTGTGATCCAAGACTTGTTTTGAAACTAAATTTCGTAACTGTGTGGAAAGTTTGAGGGCCATCAATATATATTTAGAGCCGGAAAATATAATGCCTCGTGTGGTTACATTTTCATTGGGTGCTAACATTTAGGCTACGGGGGTGTGCCGTTAGTGCCCAAATAATACTTATAATTTATCAGGAGCATAAACATGTTTAAGAACCTTTTTGCAAACCTGCAAAAAGTTGGTAAAGCTCTGATGCTACCAGTATCAGTGTTGCCAGTCGCAGGTATCCTACTAGGTGTTGGTGCTGCCCACCTAAGCTTCATTCCAGAGGTTGTATCTAACCTAATGGAACAAGCTGGTGGTTCAGTATTCGGCCAAATGGCACTTCTATTTGCTGTTGGTGTAGCTCTAGGCTTCACGAACAACGACGGTGTAGCTGGTCTAGCTGCTATCGTTGGTTACGGCATCATGACAGCAACGCTAGGCGTTATGGCTGGCATCATGGGCGTTGAGAAAATCGACACAGGTGTACTAGGTGGTATCCTTGTCGGTGGTGTTGCTGCTTGGGCATTCAACCGTTTCTTCAAAATCCAACTTCCAGAGTACCTTGGCTTCTTCGCTGGTAAGCGTGCAGTGCCAATCATCACTGGTTTCGCTGCGATCTTCCTTGCAGTTGTTCTTTCTTTCGTATGGCCACCAATCGGCGGTGCAATCTCTGCATTCTCTGACTGGGCTGCACACCAAAACCCACAACTTGCGTTCGGTATCTACGGCGTAGTTGAGCGTTCTCTAATCCCATTCGGTCTACACCACGTATGGAACGTACCATTCTTCTTCGAAGCAGGTACTTGTGTGAACGCTGCTGGTGAAACACAAAACGGCGTACTAACTTGTTACCTAGTTGCTGATGAAGCTTCTCGTGCTGCTGGTAATGGCTTCGGTCAGCTAGCGGGTGGTTACATGTTCAAGATGTTCGGTCTACCAGCTGCAGCAATCGCAATTGCTCACTGTGCTAAACCTGAAAACCGCGCGAAAGTAATGGGTATCATGGCGTCAGCTGCTCTGACTTCATTCCTAACAGGTATTACTGAGCCAATCGAATTCTCATTCCTATTCGTTGCTCCACTACTATACGGTATCCACGCTCTACTAGCTGGTTCTGCGTATGTTGTTGCTAACACGCTAGGCTTTGTACACGGTACATCATTCTCACACGGCCTGATCGACTTCCTAGTTTTATCTGGTCACGCTCAGAAGATGGGTCTGATGGTAGCTGTTGGTCTAGTTTACGCAGTAATCTACTACGTAGTATTCCGCACAGTAATTACTGCTCTTGACCTTAAAACTCCAGGTCGTGAAGACGAATCTGAAGAAGCTGTTGCAACTTCTGGTTCTGACATGGCAGGTGAGCTTGTTGCAGCATTCGGCGGCAAAGCAAACATCACTGGTCTAGACGCATGTATCACTCGTCTACGTGTAGCAGTAGCTGACACAGCTGCAGTTGACCAAGACAAACTAAAACAACTAGGCGCTGCTGGTGTTGTAGTTGTAGCAGGTGGTGTTCAGGCTATCTTCGGTACTAAGTCTGACAACCTGAAAACTGAAATGGATGAGTGGATTCGTAACCACGGCTAATCTCAGTCATTCATGATAGAAAGGAGGCTTCGGCCTCCTTTTTGCGTATTATCCTTTTCGTTCTCCATCCAACGTTGCGTATTCTTCTCGCTTCTCTCTTCTTAGGGCTTACTTTCTGACATTGTTGTTGTGATCCCTGACTCAGCCTTACCTTTGTGGCCTTTTTCGTACGTCATTCTTACTCATTACTGACATAATAAAATGCCACCATGTTTGAATTATGTACGCCGTTTTTTAAGAGTGATGACGTGTATGAAAAAGCAAATAATGTTGGCAGCTGCACTGTTCCCGAGTGTTAGCATGGCAGCAAATCAACCGACAAACTTCTCTGTTGGTATGGCAGTGGATCAGCAGCTAAGTGTTGTGATTGAAATTGAAGATAAGTATCGCGGTATTATTGGTAACGATGGTATGGCGTTTGATTACATCGCCAAGCGCGGCTCATTTGATCAAAGTATGCCGTTAACATGGTACGTAGGTATCGGTGGTTGGTATGAATGGGATGACGAATTTGGCGTTCGTGTGCCATTAGGTCTGAACTGGGACCTATCGAAAGGCTGGGACCTTTACGCTCAAATTCATCCAGAGCTAGAACTTTACAAAGGGCCGGACCTACAAATCGGTGGGGCACTTGGTATCAAGTACAGTTTCTAAATGGACACAAAAAATGCCGGCGTAGAGCCGGCATTTTGTTTGTAAAACTTATCTGTTCTATGAATTAACGGCGTTATTGCTGTTTATTCATTGCTCTTTTGATGCATACCGCAGCGCCACCCCAAGTGATGCCAAGACCGATAACCATCATGATGATTGCACTTGTAGTCATTATGCTTTCTCCTTGCTCGCAACATTAATCAGTACACCAAACACAAACAGCGCAGCAATCATTGCCCAACCTAGTGTAAGGTCGTAGCCGCCGTAGCCCTCTGTTAGAAGTGCGTACAGTTTTGTCGCCAAGATAATCGCTAGCATGATCGGAGTGATGAAGCGTAGACAGACTTCAAACCATTGACCTACAGAGAAGTCAGAGCGTTCGTTTACGTAGCGACGAACTTCCGGTACTTGTTTCAGCAACAATGCCATCAGAAGGATTTCTACTAGGCCACCTACCATAATACCGACGTTGTTTGCGAAATGGTCAACAAGGTCAAGCAGAAGTAGACCGCCATTGGTTGCAAATGCCATTGAGACCACAAAACCCGTACCAATCACAACATTCGCAGCTTTCTTACGGCTCCACTTCAGCTTGTCGATAACCGCTGACGTTACTGCTTCCATGATTGAGATGTGCGAGCTTAAACCAGCCACAACCAAAGCAAAGAAGAATAGGGGACCAAGAATGTATGGTGCTGGTAGCAAGTTAATTGCCGCAGGTAACGTAACAAATGCTAAACCTACACCCGCTGATACAACCTCAGTCAGAGGTTTGCCTTGTTCTTGAGCCATGTAGCCCAACACAGAGAAAATCATGATGCCTGATAGAATCGAGAAACCGCAGTTGATCAATACCGTCATGAAGGCGTTATTGGTGATGTCTGATTTCTCTGGCAGATAGCTTGAGTAAGCCAGCATGATGGCAAAGCCGATACTCAACGTGAAGAAGATCTGACCGTAAGCGGCTGCCCATACCTTCACATCCCAGATTTTGCTGAAGTCAGGTTCGAACATATAGTTCACACCGTCTAGTGCGCCAGGAAGGAAGATCATACGGCCAATCAAGAAGATCACCATAAAGAATAAGATAGGCATCATGATCTTAGACGCACGCTCGATCCCTGATTTTACGCCACTCACAATCGCTGTGTAGGTAATGGCCCAAGCAATTAGCATAGACACTGCGATCTTCCATTGAATGCTGCCTAAATCCGTTGGAGAGTTATCACCAAGCTTTAGGTATTCACTGAAGAAGAAAGCGTTGGTATCTGAACCCCAACTTTGGGTAAACGACATGCCAAAGTAAGAAATTGCCCAACCAATCACGGCTACGTAGTAAACGGCGATAACAGCGGCGACACCCACTTGGAACCAGCCAAGCCACTCAAACTTGGAATGAATTTTGGCCAGTGTTTTTGGTGCAGAACCACGGTATTTTTGACCCATGCTGAACTCAAGGATCATAAAAGGAATACCAGCAGTGATCATGGCAAAAAGGTAAGGAATGAAAAAGGCACCACCACCATTTTCGTAGGCCATGTATGGGAAACGCCAGATGTTACCCAAACCGATGGCTGAACCGACTGCGGCTAAGATGAATCCCGCACGGGATCCCCATTGTTCTCGCTTCATATTTGACTCCTGTACGACTCCCTAAGGAATGAAGCTCTTCTCGGCAACCTGCAATCCAGAAGAATAAAGAACAACTGTTATCCGTCAGTCTTTTGTCCAATATTCGGTATTGTTATTAAATTCTGGAGTTTTGCTTTGTATTGCCTAACAAGAAATAGAATTAAATGCTTTAAATTTTGATGTGTGTTTGTGAAAGCTGAAACATTCTTCTGCTTTATGTTGTCAGACTAACTTTTTACATTATTTAGCGCAATAGATTCTAAATGTTAATGGCGATATTTTATCTAGTATAAATATTGTTAATTAGTGGTTTGCTAGGCTATCTGACCAGTTATTGTAGGTAGTTTTTGAAATAAAATATTGATGCTTGGATGTGATCTTGGTCAAATTAACTGTTTTTATGTATTAGGGCGTATCTCTGTATTCGATACGCCCCATAGAGGATTTTTCGCCAAAATCATTCTTTGAAAGTGAAAGTTATTAGAAGCGGAAACTAAAGCCAATATTGGATTGGAATTGGTTCATCCAGTCGGTCTCAAACTTGATGATGCAAGATGAGCCATCAGTCGGAAGGACACATGCACCAGAGGTATCATTATCCACAACGGTGCCCAACCAACGGATCTGAGCCGTCATGGCAAAGTTTTTTGAAAATTCATATTCGAGACCAGCGAAAGCACTGGCCGAAAAACCATATTTGTCACTAACCCAATCCGCATTGGTATAAGAGCCACCTAAACCAAGTCCGACATAGGTTTGCCACCCTTGAGAAAGTGGGTAGTAAATACTGCTTTGAAACTGCAGGTAGTGAACATCTATCGAGTTATTGATGTCTTGTAATTCAGAAGATTGATTAGAGTAAAACAAACCAATACGACCCATTTCAAAAGGGGTTTCTACCGATAACGCGTAGTTAATAGAAGGGTCTAAATCGTAGGTACGTTCCTTTTGATCCTCGACTTCCCCACCTCCTGTAAAGCCGACATAGGGGGTAACGATAACGTTTGCTTGAGCAGTCATAGAACAACCCAATAATACACTCCCCATTAGCCAGCCAACTTTATAGTTCATTTGCTATCTCCTTATTATGACTAAGCTAATTGTGATGCCTTAGTCAAAATCGTGCGACTAAATTAAGCAAATCTTGAACATAATTCACACTGGTGTTATTAATTTGTTACAACAAAAGGAGGTGTCTATGGAACACGATCTAAAATCAGCCCTACTCATCGTCGTCACGGTATTCGCAGTTTTACTCTCTTTTGGCATTATTGCGATTACTACGGCTTAAATCACTGGCACTGCGCCTATGATACGTAACAGCGGTATTATCACTGACAGCCATACAGAGCTAAACGTCGACGTTTATGAGCACTTTAGAAATGGCAAAACAGCCCTTGTCACGCAAGGAGGAGGGCAGAGAGGGATTTTTACCGCTGGAGTACTAGACGCATTCCTTCTCTCTAACTTTGACCCGTTTGACGAGTTTTATGGCACCTCTGCTGGTGCACTCAACCTGTGTGCTTTCCTTTGTCGTCAACATGGCATGGGTAAGTCCTTCATTACAGACCTCACCACATCTGATCAATTCTTTAATCTATTCCGCTATATCCGTAAGAAGCAGTACCTTGGCTTAGAGTGGGCTTTAGAAAGAATTCAAGATTACCCTTACAAGCTGGACTTAGACCTTGGCCGTTTGGCACTAGGCGACCGTGGAGCATTTGCTGCAGTAACCAATGTCGATACGCTCTCTGATCAGTATCTTCCAATACTCGGTGCGGATTGGGTAAGCACTATGGTGGCGACTTGTGCAATCCCAAAATTGTATCAAGGTCCTGTAGATGTGAATGGTCAGCGTTTTGTCGATGGTGGCGTTTCTGCCTCTATTCCTGTGCAAGAAGCTTGGCGGCAAAATGCGCGTAATATTATTGTGATTCGTACCGAACCTTTCTCTGAATCCGAAGCAAAAGTACAAAGTGAAATTGATGATGACAAAGTCGAATGGTATCGCGAATCCATCAATTCAGTACAAGAGTCTTGGCAAGTTAAAGTGAATCAATGGAAAGAAGATTGGAGTGGCTTTCTTCAGCAGAAAATTAATGCTGCGCATGACTCTAAACTAACTGGTGGTAAGCTGTTAAATGGCGGACGCTGGTTGTTTGGGGCTGATAACTTATACCGTTTAAGTCACCTAATTGGGGAGAACTTTGACTCCGGCTTAGCGGATATGTTGATGATTCACTACCAAACCTTCGAGCTGACTCAAGCATTCCTATCTACACCTCCGGATGACACGTTTATCCTACAACTCGCCCCAAGAGAAGAATTGCAATCCTCCTCTTTAATGAGCGACCCAGAAGCATTAGAGCATGATTATCAACTCGGATTACAAACAGGCTTTAATCTTGTTCGGTTGTATGACGAGTTATCTAATCAGTAAGCCTTTAGCATGAGCACTTCATTGGGTTGCTCGGATTGTGGGCTGTTTTTTCTTCCTTAACCTATAAAACCTATCTGAAAGTTCTCAAAAGAGTTTACGAAACTCCCTTCAAATAAATTCAAGTTATTGATTTATAATATTTTAACTTTCTTTATCGTTGAATTACCTAGTGATTCACCATCCTTGCATTAGATTGCGTATAAATTTTTTATCGTTCTATACGCCATGCTATTGAAAAGAATTATTCACTCTTTATTTGTTCTTTCCTGTTTGCCTATCTCCAGTCATTCGGTTTTAGCTCATGAGAAAAATATTGTTGATGAAGCAAGCCGCGAGCAAGTGTCGCACTCTGCTTCAAAAGTTGAGAAAAACACCGTTGTTATCTTTTCATTTTATGGAGACGAAGAGAGACAGCTACAAGCGCTGTTAAATTTGGGTACCTATTGTCGAGAGGATATTCAACCAAGTGGTGCAACCTTAATTCAATGCGGTCCATACACACCGGAATTATGGAAGATAGCGGAGCCTTTGGTGTATGAAATCACGGACAACAACTATCAAGTTACTGAGACGTTGATTGATGCTTTACCTAACTTAGGCTTACAAGATAACTCTAGTGATGAGGTGAGTCCTTACTTAAACACTTTTACTTCTGAGTTGGTTGCGATCAGTCAGCAGCAGTATGAAATGGGCAATACAAAGGCATACCAAGAGCAGCTGCCGTCAAGGCTCGTGGCCAATGGTGTTAGCACGACTGAGCAGTGGTTATCTGAACAATGGGAAGATGCCAATTTTGATATTGGTCTTTCGCTAAACAAAGGTAATCAATGGGCGTTTGATCATTTCGAAACACTACTTCCATTCTGGGATCAAAACGGTCGAGCATTATGGTTTATGCAAACAGGGGCGGTGTTCAATCGTGAGAACTTCCACGGGCGAGATTTTGCGCACCTAGGGTTAGGTTATCGTCAGTTGGATGATAGCCAGTTCTTCGGGGTGAATGGATTTTTCGATTACGATCTATCGCGTCAGCATACGCGTGTCAGTGTTGGTGCGGAATATGGCTTGGATTACGGCACATTTAGCACAAATGCTTACTTCCCACTCTCCAATTGGAAAGACTCGCCGGATCACTATGAAGGAATGAACAGCCTAGTTGAGAAGGCAGCGAAGGGCTGGGATTTGAACTTGGAGACGTATCTGCCTTTGGATACGCGCTGGAAGTTTGGTTTAACGGCGGGTCAATACCTTGGCCGTTACGTGGAACACAGTGATGGCAGTTTGCCATCGAAAAATCCATACCATTTCAGCTTGAGTACAGAGTTTCGTCCTGATCCTGCGTGGGCGTTCTCGCTGGGCTATCAAACTGAGCAAGGCGCAAAGGAGCAATGGATTGCAGGGATCAATTATTCCTTATCGCTGAGTGGTCTCTACGAGGGTGAGCGACGCTTGTCTCAACAGAGTTTACTACCGAAACCGGAGCGATTGACTGATTTTGTTCAGCGTGACCATAACATGGTGCTGGAGTACAAACAGAAGTTTGCTGAGATAAGTATTCGCCTACCGGAAAGTGCACTCGTTACAGAGTTGAGTCAGCAAATGCTCTCGTCTTGGATGGAAGTCAAAGGGGGCGCCGATATTGTGTCATACCAGTGGCAAGGTGATGCGGCGAACTATCTTAATGACATACAAGCCTCAAGCCCAACATTTATCGCGCCAGCCTATCGTTATGACGCTAACAATACCTTGTCACTGTCCGTTTCTTACAAGTTGCGTAGTGGGCAAATAAAGCAGTCCAACACAATGAAAATCACAGTAACGGACAGCAAAGTTCTTGAATCCTTGGGCTTTTCACCTGCTAGAGCCGTTGCCGGTGAGCGAATTACTGCAACCGCGAAATTAAGCGTAGCGGCAGCAAGTGCGCCGATTGCGTTTGAGCTTTCTGCTGAGAGCTTACTCGGTCTCAATATTAATGGTGAAGTCCCAATTCTCAAAGATGGTCAAACCACGATTATCGTAAATACGACAACCGATGATGAGGGCGTGGCTGAATTGGTTCTCCTTAGTGAAGAAGCCAATAAAGTGAAAATTACGGCCATTTACCACGATGACCGAGACCACGCTAAGCAGGGGATAGTCGAATGGGCTAAGGCTAAGCAATACCAGATCAAAATATTCAGAGGGCAGCAAGAGATCATTGGCTCAGGGAATGAGAGTAGCGACCCTTTGTTTACTCATCACACATTGACAGCAGAGCTGTTTGAAGACGGTGAGTCGATTAATGATACGTCGAACTTTGCATTTCAATGGTGGCGACGAGCCCATGATAAGTCAGGTGATTTTGAAAAGATTGCAGGGGCTTCAGGGAAAAACTATCAATTGACTGGTGCTGATCAGGGCTTCCAGATCAAGGTTACGGCCAATCAGAAAACAACAACCAATCAACAAAAAATAATCAAATAAAAAGAGAGTATTATGAAGAAAACAGCCATTACACTTGGGCTTCTTTTCAGCGGTTTCACAGCAACAGCAGCTTGGGCGATTGAAAGTAATGTCACTAAACCAGTACAGGGTCATCAACCAACCGTGACGGCTCCGGTCATTACAAAAACAGATATCAAGTGGACGCCGGCGCCAATCAAAGTGGAGTTCAGTGTTCCGACTCATGAAGATACTGACAATGATGACATCACTTCTGTGACGTATTGGCTACAAGATGCCGGAGGTACCCAATACGGCAAGGAAGAGAAAGCTGATATTAGTAAGTTGAATGGCGGCGCGATTGAGTTCTCAAACTTCGATGAGCTAAAAAACAAAAAACTAACACTGGTTTGGAAAGTTCATACTCAATATGGTTACCCTTCAGAAACGCTTGTGTCTGATGAAATGACCTCTAACGAATTCAATGTCGCTGCGGAAATGGATCTATCCATCAGTGGTGTTTATGAAGTTGGTGAAACATTGACGGTACACGCATTCGATGGTGCTGATGTCGATCTGAATATCGCAGATGTGACGTTCACGCTGGCAGAAAATGAGACCGGTGACACAGCGGGTCTATACCCAAGGGATCAAGCAGAAGCGGCTCTACAAAGTGAGCTGAATGATTCTGGTAATGACCTAACATTCAAACTCACTAAAGAGCTTCAAGGTTACACCATCACTGCGTCTATGAACGAGGCGCCAATCACTCGTGCTTCACTGCGTTAATTTCGTTTAATTAAGCTTTAACCAATTACCAAGCGGGCTGTTTTCAGCCCGCTTTCTCTCTATGAGGGTACAACCATGATACGTCAATCATTCATCACTATTTTGGCTCTTATCTGTTCTTGGTCTGCGATGGCAGAATGCCCTGAAAACCAAGTGTGTTCGAATAATACGTCAGCCATCGCAGGCCACGGCTATCCAACCGGTATGCCTGAATGGAATGTCGCGCCGAGTGAAAATAACACCATAGGTACCGGCTCCATTTCCGTTCTTCCGATTCAAGAGCTCGATCCTGATGGTGATAAGGTCATTGCCGATTCAAAAACCTACCAGTGGTGTAATGATAAGGGAGACTGCTTCGCGAATTCGCCAACCCTGACCATCAATCCATCGGATATTGACAGGGTGTTTGATAAAGGAGTGGGTTTTAAGCCTCTGACCGTGAAATACAGCGGCAAAGTTGAAAAGGGCTATCCGGAAGCAACACGCACCTTTGAAAGTGAACCGTTACCTGTGGCGCTAGAATACCCGCCAGATGGCACTAAAGGGATCTGTTATGAGGCCGGCGATAAAGCGGTGCAGACGATGGTACTTTCTACTTCAGCAACTGGGAATCATACCCATTATTTAAAATTTCCAAATATGGCGCTCGGTTCATTACCCGGAAAATTGAGTCAAGTGGATAGTGCTCAGGGGATTGATTTTACCAACGCTGTAAATGCTTTTATCCCAACCTTTCAAGAAAAGGCCTTACCTGAACAATTAACCGTTCAATACTGCCATGACGATTGTAAAGAGTGGATCGAGTTTAAAGTGACCAAAATCCATCCCGGGCCTATGGCGCCAACCATCTATTCTGCTCGCAATATGGGGGTGGTATCCGACGGCGTGACTTTACACGATTTTAATTTTCAAATATTAGCCCAATCCAGTACGGACTATCGCACGAACATGGTGCACTGTACTCAATTTAATTAGTGTCTTGCCACCAATTATCCATCGATGAAAATGCCCTGATTCTGGGCATTTTACACATTTGCGTGTTACAAAATGACGAGTTGCCCATGCTCCTTTGCCCATAACATCACAAGTCATTTATCTTAGTTAGCCCGACCTACATTGTTCGGCCTGCCTGATTCTAAGATATTGAATTACATAGTCATAAAAGAATCTCATAAAACCTAAACTAACGGTGAATCGCTGTATTTCCTAGAACGGAAAGTGGGATACTTGCCCTGTCTTTAAATTGCATCTTACCTTTAGATTTTTTGTGAAGTAGGGCGAGTTAGTTGCACCTTTTAACCCGTGCCGCTTAACAAAAAACATCGTGCTCTATGTGGTTTAAAGACGGTTTTTATACCCATTTTAAATACTGTTGTTTACAACTAGAGAGACTTAATTTCTATGAGATTAACCCCTATATACGCGGCGCTGCTGACCAGCTTGGCCGGCGTTTCGACTGCGTATGCTACGCAAGTCACGCAAGACATTGCTACTAACTACGGTTCTACCAATATCGTTAACAGTCAACGATGCCTTAATAATAACCCCCACGGCGCAAGCGACTTTTGCATCGCTAATATAAACCCTGAAGGCTTAACGCTGAACCCAGGCCAGCAGATCACCGTAGTCACGCCAGTGTCATTCCCAGCGATGAGCTGGTGGGACGAAATGTCGCCAAGTCTTGTAAAGATACATGGCTCAGATGGGAGTCGCTCTGAATGTTCAAGTTTAGGCAATAACCAATGGTCGTGTGTTTTACCGAACAGTGGTTTTCATTCCAGTGGCCTACGCGTTGAGATTCGTACAGAGGGCTTTCGCGCAGGTTGGGGCGGTGACCTGACTATCGACGACTTAGTACTGGACGCTCCTGAAATTGAAAATGCCTCCGCAACATTTGAACCGGCGAAAGACGAGAAGCTGATCCGAAACGGTAAAGTGTGGCTTGCTACTGAAACGCCAATCGAGGTGACGTTAGATTTTGACCTGGTAAAAGGCAACGCAAGTAGCTTTGCTAATCAACCTATTCGAGTTCTGCTGCAAAAGACCATTGGCACTGGTGAAGATAACACCACTGCAGAGTGGGTGACATTGACGGGTCAAAGCCAAAGCATTGTTAGTGGTCACAACAAGATAACGGGACAAATCAAACCGTCAGAAGGTTGGGATAGTGAGGCGTTTTACACTGCAACTCTTGGCTACAAACTGAATGATAACGACACGCCAATCACTTTTGTCGATCCACAAGGTTTGACGACGATGACGGGCCAAGGTGCATACTTAGACGCTTCTCCGATGCGCATTGTCGATTCAAATAACCAAGACAGCCAGTGTGTACTGACACAAGGTAATCCACAAACATGTGATTTGGTTGCTAATGGTAGCGAAGTGCGTTTAACAGGCGTTAACGTCTGGCAAGATGCCGATCATCCGCAAACAATTGACGTCAACGGCAATCACAAGCAGACGTTAACAGGTGGTCATGTAACCACAGATGTCCCTTTTGATATTGAAACCACAGGACAAAAGACATTCAAGTGGAACAATGTCACAACGGTAGTGACTTACAATACAGATACAAGTCAGATTGTCGTTACAGATACTGACCCAATGAATGATGTAGTCTATCAAGGTTCCTACATTAACGGCGCGGTAACATCAATTACAAATAAAGGGCAACAAAGCGAGGATCGTGAAGTTAGAAATACCGGTATCCGTTTAGCATTAGATACGCTAGA
The DNA here is from genome assembly GCF_010092875.1 of Vibrio sp. LB10LO1. NCBI lineage: Bacteria > Pseudomonadati > Pseudomonadota > Gammaproteobacteria > Vibrionales > Vibrionaceae > Vibrio > Vibrio sp. LB10LO1. Next base: position 67,146 of record NZ_JAADJW010000021.1, on the reverse strand, counting down.
CCAAAGCGCGATTTCAGGTCTAGAGAGTGTGACATGGTCAGCAGAATATCCGCTTGTTGAGCTTGTAAAAGTTTACGCTCCGGATCTTCCAAACCCAGTTGAAGAAGGCTTAAAGCTAGTCGAGAAGACGATTAACAATAACATCTTGGCGAAAGCGGTTGAGTTCTCTGAAGATGGACAATTCTACCTCGATGTCGCGACTCTGAATGATTCTATTGTCGATGTTGCTGCCGATTTCGGCGGCGAATACGCACAATATTTCCCTCGTTTTGCCAATGTTGTTTTACCACTGGATCTCGTAGCACATTACCGTGTAAATAGCGTTGATAAGGTGCAGTCAAAACGATTCAATATTGCCATTGGTGATAGAGGGAAACGTATTCTTAACTTTGCAAGTGATGGCAGTGTCAAATGCCTAACAAATACTTACGGTCAATTTTCTTTTAAAGACTGTGATACTTCTAAGCCAGTTAGCGAAGATACCGATGGCAACGTATTATTTAAGTTTATTCCCGCTAAATTAGGCACTATTAATCACCCAACGAATGTCTTTCAAATTCGCTCGATGGATCCTATTGCTGCCGCTGACGATTGTTTGACTGTCAAAGGTTATAAAGTATCTAGTGAAAAATGCAGTGTGGAGCATGGTTCCTCGCAGCTATTTAGTTTCCGAGCGCAATCTGAACAACATCTAGAAGAATCTATTGTCGCTTCAGGAAATACGTCAGAGATGACAATTGCTTCAGTTGAAGATGGGCGTATTTTCGATAGAAGTGGCGGTGGTGTTGATTGGACTGTTAAGGATGAGCTCATTGTTTATCCAAAAAATGGTGACAAAGGTACGCCAAACCAATATATGTATGTATCTCGTTTCGGAGTACAAAATGGAAATAAACCAACTACCGTTCCGGTAGACTTAACCATGAGATGCCAAACACACAGCCCGACTCTTGGCTTCTCGAGTACGATATCTCTAACCGCAACCAATAACTCAGATTATGATGCGTATGTGTTTATTAACTGGGATATGCGTTGGGAGCTGATTCGTGCAGGAACTACCAGACAGGTTGACGAGCGAACGATGCATATGTTGTTCCCTTTTGATCAAGTATACCGCTTTGGCCGCGACATGAACCCAAATAATCCATATTTTGCTCTACCAGCGAACGAAACGGCTTGTCAAGATGGATTTTTACAATCAGACCTTGATTTCACTGAGACTAAGAAAGGCTACAACGCTTGGACTGAGCTACCAGAATAATTGATCTGTTCTTTTGGGGGAGGGATGAAAGCCTCCTCTTATTTTCTTAGTCATTTTACTCATTGATTTATAGGTTCGGTAAACCATGAAAAATACACTTTATATCTCGATTACCAGCTCGCTTTTGGCTCTTAGTTCTTCAGCAATTGCTTCGCCACTGGCGGAAATTGACGGTGCAACGCTTCAGGGCCTCATCAATTCACCGGCTGATTATTCTGCACAAGTTGATGCATTTCTTGGCGTAAAATACGCTTCTGCTGAGCGATTTAGTGCACCACAGCGTCATCACTTTATTACTGGCGAGCATTATGATGCGACGGTTACGGGAGATATTTGTCCACAAGTGCCGCATACCATGGAAGCTAATGGTGTTGTACAAGAAGCACAAAGCGAAGATTGTTTGAATGCAAACATCTGGCGTCCATCTGACATTGCTAACGATGAAAAACTGCCTGTTTATGTGTTCATTCACGGTGGCGCATTTGAGCTAGGTTCTAGCACCGTTGAGCAGTTTGATGGTGCTAAACTGGTTGCAAAAAACGTTGATGAAGGAAATCCATTTATTCTCGTCAGCATTAACTATCGTCTTGGCATTCTTGGTAGTTTCTACAGCAGCGAGCACTCGGGTAACTATGGCATCCAAGACCAAAAATCAGCGTTAAGTTGGATTCATGACAACATTGGTAACTTTGGTGGTGATGCTGAGAATATTACTTTGTTTGGCGAAAGCGCTGGTGCGATGTCAATCGGCATTCAGTTAATGGATGAGAAACAAAATGCGCACCTATATCAACGCGCTATCATGGAAAGCAACCCATATGGTGTGAAATACAAAGATGCCAAATCGGCGCAATGGTTAGCTGAGCAGGTAAAAGACAAACTCAGTAATGATCAAGATATTCAAACTGTACCTTTTGAAGAGATCATCAATATACAGTCTCAAATGAAGGCGGCGACAACGCAAATGAATAACTTGATGACAATTACGCCAAGTACATCTGGCCTGTTGGCTTGGGCGCCGTATGTCGATGGAGAGACCATCCCATATCAGCCGATTGACCTACAAAAAGTAGAGGGAGTAGATGTGACTCTAGGCTTTAACAAAGATGAATCCAACATCTTTGTCGCTCCTTTCGATGTGATACTCAACGCGCGTGGTAGCTATAATCTTTTGGTTGATGCATTCTTTGGTTCAGGCAAAGGAAAGCAGTTGCGCAATTTGCCTGCATTCCACTTAAACTGGTGGAACAGCACGCCTGAAAAGCGAAAAAACAACGCCCGAAAATTGATGAATCAAGTTTTATTTATGTGTTCATCGCAACATGTTGCGCAAAACTTGTCGTCAAACCAAACAACAACCTCGCTGTACCAATTTAACTATCAACCAGACTTTGCCTTATGGCCGGATTACTACGTGGAGAGCTTTACAAAAACATGCTCACCGTCAGAAACATCTTGTCATGGTGCTGAACTGTCTTTCATCTTCGGAAATGAGGTGAACGCAGTATCTGGCCCTACCGTTTTTTCTGAAAAGGATCACCAAGCGAAAGACGTTCTTATGTCCAACTGGCTGAAGTCGAAGACATTCGAACCATATTCGCAAGAGACAGACAATATTACGGTATTTAACGAAGAAGCTTACTTTAATGTAAGTGGTGATTGGGATAATACGAAAAATGGTAATGTGTGTTCTCAAGTTAATGAAATAATGAACAGTAATACTAAGCTTTACTAACGCTAATTATCAATATCATAAACTTTAAATGGCAGCTTGGATTGCTGCCATTTTTTATATTTTAAATTTTTAAAGTTGTCGTAAGTATGTCTTTTGAATTCTTTTTTGAAAAAATAAATTTAAATATTAAATTGGTAAAAAGCCTTGAAGATTTAGTGGTAAGGAAAAGGAGAAAGAATATAGGTAACGCAGGCTCAAGCTTTAAAGAAGTTGATGGTCACCTCTCCGAGATAAAATACAATGTATATCTTAATGAAAAACATCAACGGAATATTGGCACTTAGAAGGCTTACTGCTTGTTGGGAATGATTATAAATTACGAAAAACTTCTTCTTTCACTGTTTTTGTTGATATTTATTTGAGTTATTGATTGGTGGTATTTTGGGGCGGTTTTTTATGAATCAGTGCAGGTAAAAAATTAAATTATGGTAATTTACGGTAATTTACCGTAATTTTTTCGGTTTAATAGAGCCTTATTGAGCGTTCTGTTGCTTATTTATTCATTGAACAATCCTGTTTCCGCGATGTTTATGTGATTTTTATCGGTTATGCATTTTTACTCTTATCAAAGTTTAGATTTTATGTGTGGTTGATTAGGTATTTTAATGTGGGTATCATGCCGCTCGTCTCAAAAATATAACAATGTTTTCAGTAAGGTATTAATTCGTGGATGTTAAGTTTGACAGCTCTGGGAGTCGTATCTTTTATCGTCAAAAAAGTGTTTTCTTACAACCCAATGAGCTAAATCTGGCGTTATTACTTTTAAAGAATAAAGGGGATATTGTTTCTAAAGAAGAAATCTTACAAACCGTTTGGAAAGATAAAGTCGTTACAGAGGGATCAATTAAAAGAAGTATCTCTTTATTAAGGAAGTCTATATCCGAAATTGGTGCGAACGTTGAAATTATCGCGCACAGAGGGTTGGGATATAGCTTAAATACACCTTTGAATATTTTTGTCGATGGCTCATTTATCAAATTGGACAATATTGAGAGCGTCGCATCAGGGACATTTTCATTTTTCAAGCTTAAAGCACAAACGATAATTCTTCTGTTGATTGCATTTAACCTTTCTGCAAGTGCCTATTTTCTATTCGATCATTTATTCAAGCCCGGACTTTCACAAACCACACCTTATTTAGAGGAAATGCTAATTTCTCCTAGCTATGAGGTGGTCACTACTCATGAGGGAGAAGTAGCGAGCGTGAAGTTGATTTACGCTAAACGTGACCATGTTCCTCAGTACTTATGGTCAGCATTAGAAAGTATTAATGAGAATATGGTTGTTTTCTATAGCCAAGAAAAAGGAGAGGTCTATTTTTCATTGTTCATTAATAACTCTTCAAGTAAAAAATATGCACATAACTACACACTTTCGATAGACACTGCTGATGAAAAAATTAAAGAAATTCTTAGCCAATTCAAATAAGGCGCATACCGCTCTCGTATTGAGCTCACTGCTACTTTTAGGTTGTTTTTTCCTCAGCAAATCGGAGGGCGAGCAACACAATCTCAAGTTTATTTACAATTACAAAGTGTATGAAGAAGAACATGGGAAGATAAAACTGGATATCTTGAGCTCGATGGAGTTTAGCAATAATCAGTTTTCTGTAATGCAGTTCTCCTCGCCGGGCACCGAAGACTCACTCTTGCTCTCTTTTGACGCCAAGATACTCGATCGCAACAAGAATAAGTTTGAGTTCTGCTCTTACAATATTGCCGTTAAGAATACGAAAGAGGCATTCAGTGAAAGCCTAATTGAGAAACACTTTTTTGATATGTCCCAAGTGGTCACTGATTTAAAAAGAGACAGTTCGAGACCTATTTCTGTTGAGTTCTTCAGCGAAGACGTTGTCTTAATCACTGGTGGTTTTTTCAATCGTCCAACGTTGATATCGCGTTCCTATCCTTCGGAGACGTAAGAAAGACTAAGTTTTTCGAACGAGATAAAAAGAGCCCTTTAATTGAGTATATAAAATAAAGGGCTCTTTTTGTTTGAGAGGGGAGTAGCCCTGCTTATGCCGACAAGATACGCATGCAGTTTGTGGAGCCCACAACGTCCATCACATCGCCCTGTGTGAAGATGACTAGATCGCCTTCATCCAATAGACCTTGTTCTTTCAATGTCACGATCGCAGCATGAGCTGTCGTCAAACCAGCACCGCCTTTTGAGTCAAAGAATACGGGTGTAACGCCACGGTATAATGCTGCACGGTTTAGCGTTGATTCATTGCGAGACAGGGCAAAAATCGGTAGGCCAGAACTTAGGCGAGACATCATGAGTGCTGTTCGGCCCGACTCTGTGAGCGATACCATCGCCTTCACGCCTTCCATATGGTTAGCGGCGTACATGGTCGACATCGCAATAGTCTCTTCTGCGGTCGCAAACGTGCGGTCCAATCGGTAAGTCGACAGACTTGCTTCCGACATCTTTTCTGCACCCATGCAGACTTCTGCCATGGATTTAACGGTTTCTACTGGGTATAAACCCGCAGCCGTTTCACCTGAGAGCATAACGGCGTCTGTACCATCAAGCACGGCGTTGGCAACGTCCATCACTTCTGCACGAGTTGGCATTGGTGCGGCCATCATAGATTCCATCATTTGGGTTGCAGTGATAACAATGCGGTTTAAGCTACGCGCACGGCGGATCAGCTTTTTCTGTACGCCGATAAGTTCTGGATCGCCAATTTCTACCCCAAGGTCGCCACGCGCCACCATGACTACGTCAGAAGCAAGGATGATGTCATCAATTGACTCATTGTTTGCGACGGTTTCTGCGCGCTCTACTTTAGCGACAAGTTTTGCCTCTAAACCAGCATCGCGAGCCAAGCGTCGTGCGTAGTTCATGTCTTCGCCGTTGCGAGGGAATGAGATTGCTAAGTAATCAACTTTGATTTCAGCCGCCGTTAGGATATCGGCCTTGTCTTTGTCTGTTAGTGCATCTGCAGACAGACCGCCGCCTTTTTTGTTGATGCCTTTGTTGTTGGAAAGAGGGCCTCCAACAGTGACGCGGGTATGAACTTTATTGCCTTCAACGCTGGTTACTTGTAGTTGTACTCGACCATCGTCAAGCAACAGAATGTCGTTAGGTGAGACGTCTTGTGGCAGTTCTTTGTAATCTAAGCCAACGGACTCTTGGTTGCCTTCGCCTTTTGGTAAGTCGCTGTCTAGCGTGAATTTATCACCCACACTGAGGTGAATTTTTCCATCTTTGAATGTGGAAACACGAATTTTAGGGCCTTGAAGATCACCGAGAATAGAGACTTGGCGACCAAGTTTCGCGGCGATGGCACGGACTTTTTGCGCACGTAGGATGTGATCCTCACTGGTACCGTGAGAGAAGTTCATGCGGACGACGTTGGCTCCCGCTTTGATGATCTCCTCAAGGACATTGTCTTTATCGGTTGAAGGGCCAAGCGTTGTGACAATTTTTGTTCTTCTTAATATAGAAGTCATAGATTCTCCGAAGAATGCAGGTGTAGGGTGAGATAAGTCGAATTCTATTCTCGCTAAGTATATGCATAGTGTGTACAGATTGTTCGTATTCAGGTCAAAGTACTGAAAAAACATCCTGTCGCAGGTATTGCTACCTAATTTGACGAATAAAATAAGTCATTTTTCAAACAATTTAACAGGAGTAGATTTCTCGTTATTTGATTGAATACACAAACAAACATGTTTATACGTGATGCTTGTCACGGGGATTTATCAATTCACTTCACAATTACTTCGCAAAGTAAAAAAATTATCCCGTAATAAAATTTCGGAGTGCAAGATGTACATGGCTCAACCGGGCCATATTGATCATATCAAACAGGTCAATGCTGGTCGTGTATACAAACTAATTGACCTCAAGGGTCCAATATCTCGAATCGATTTGTCCAAGCAAAGTGAGCTTGCGCCTGCGAGTATCACTAAGATCACTCGAGAGTTGATTGAAGCCCATTTGATTCATGAAACAACCGTTCAGGAAGCCACCAGTCGTGGTCGCCCAGCGGTGGGTTTGCAGGTCAATAATGAAGGTTGGCAATTCTTGTCGATGCGTTTAGGTCGCGGTTACTTGACCATCGCTCTTCATGAGCTTGGCGGTGACGTTCTGATTGATACCAAAATCGATATCCATGAGCGCGATCAAGATGATGTTTTGGAACGCTTACTCTACGAAATTGATGAATTCTTCCAAACCTACGCCGATCAACTTGACCGTGTAACCAGTATCGCCATTACGTTACCTGGTCTGGTGAACTCAGAGCAGGGCATTGTATTGCAGATGCCACATTACAATGTTGAGAATTTAGCGCTAGGCCCTGAGATCTATAAAGCAACAGGCTTACCTGTTTTTATTGCTAACGACACACGAGCTTGGGCGTTGGCTGAGAAACTGTTTGGTCATTCTCAAGATAACGATAACTCGGTTCTTATCTCCATCCACCACGGCTTAGGCGCTGGTATTATCTTGGACGGTCGAGTGCTGCAAGGCCGACACGGTAACATTGGTGAATTGGGGCATATCCAAATTGACCCGAACGGCAAGCGCTGCCACTGTGGCAATATTGGTTGTTTGGAAACTGTGGCCAGTTCACAGGCGATCCGTGAAGAAGTGGTCACTCGCATTGCAAATGGCGAAGCTTCTATCCTTGCAGAGCAAGAAGAGATGAGTATCGAGAGCATTTGTGAAGCTGCTGCGAACGGCGATCCTCTTGCGGTTGACGTGATTGAGAAACTGGGTCGCTATTTAGGCTCGGCTATTGCAATAGTCATTAACTTATTCAACCCAGAAAAAATTCTCATCGGTGGGGTTATCAACCAAGCGAAGGATGTGCTTTATCCAGCCGTTCGACGTTGTATAGAAGAGCAAAGTCTTCCAGTTTACCATCAAGATCTTGAGCTGGTGGAATCTCGTTTCTACAAACAAGCGACTATGCCCGGAGCCGCATTGATTAAGCAAGCGCTGTACGATGGTCAGCTGCTGATGAAGGTGATTGAAGGCTAATTTTTCCTACATTCATAGCGTTATTTTAAGGGGTGATCGGTGTCGTTCACCCTTTTTTGATCTTCCCAGTGCTGAAAACATCAATCTGAGCGCTGCTTCATTGCTATATCCATGGCATTAATGTAATTTCCGTAAGTATGGTAGAACACTCATAAAAAAGTTTACTTTGTTGTTTCAACACGGTTTTCTGTAAAGAGTGGAAGGTAGTGATTCAAGGTTAGGTAGTGGTATGTCCGGAGTGTTAAATACGGTTGATCAGCGCACAAATCTGGTGGGTGAAAACCGACTAGAACTTTTGCTGTTCACGTTAAATAGTCGCCAGTTGTTTGCGATTAACGTTTTTAAAGTGAAAGAGGTGATCAAGCTGCCTCCACTGACCAAACTGCCGGGCTCTCACTATAACATCCGTGGAGTGGCTTCTTTACGTGGTGAAGCGGTACCAGTGATTGATTTGCGTTGTTCGATTGGCTTCCCACCATTGCGTGGAGAGGCAGAAGAAGAGAACTTGATCATTACTGAATACAACCGCTCGATTCAGGGCTTCCTTGTTGGACCTGTGCGTAACATTATCAATACCGCATGGACTGAGATTCAGCCACCGCCGTCTACATCTGGCCGTTCTAATTACCTAACTGCCATCACCCAAGTGAAAGATGGTGATTCATCTCAAATCGTTGAAATCATTGATGTCGAGAAAGTGCTGGCGGAAATTGTTCACTATGATGTGACTATCTCCGATGGCATTTTAGACCAAGATCTCGCTCACGCTATGGTTGGTCGTAACGTGCTTATTGTTGATGATTCCTCAACAGCACGTAATCAAGTTCGTGACACGCTATCTCAGCTTGGTTTGAACATCATTGAGTGTCGTGATGGTCTAGAAGCTTTAACAGTACTCAAGCGCTGGTGTGATGAGGGCAAAGACGTTGAGAAAGAACTGTTGATGATGATCACGGATGCGGAAATGCCAGAAATGGATGGTTACAGACTCACGCATGAAGTGCGTTCTGATCCTCGCATGTCGAAACTGTTTATTACGCTGAATACGTCGCTAAGTGGAAGCTTTAATGAAGCCATGGTGCAAAAGGTTGGATGTGATCGTTTTATCTCTAAATTCCAGCCCGATCTCTTGGTTCAAGTAGCCCAAGAGCGGATGCGCCAAATCGTATAAAGATGGCTGAAAATTAATTCAGCAGAATCAAAAAGGGAGGCTTGACCTCCCTTTATTTTTTCCGGCGCACGCTTTTTCCCACCATCAAAACGCGATGGCTTAATGGAAATCACGAGATTTACTTTTTAGCTCAGCAAGGTTGTGTGTGCAATCGATGAGCTTTCCTGCAATTACATGTGTCACTTCTCCTTCTCTTTCTAAAATCCCTTTGACCATCAAGACTTTCGAAGTGAGATAAGCTTGCTTTTGAGCGCGCGCGGTTGCTCGCCAGACCACCACATTAATGTTGCCCGTATCATCTTCTAAAGTGAAAAAGGTCACACCTGCTGCCGTGCCTGGAGATTGTCTACCTGTCACAACACCGACGACCGTCACTAAAGACTTGTGCTCCTTTTCTACCAACTGCTTCATCCGAGTAAAGCGTGGTAACTGGCCTGCTTCTTCCAGCAGAGTAATCGGGTGTCGGCTCAGTGATAATCCGGTGCTGGCGTAATCTTCAATCAAGTTCTCGTATTCAGAAGGTTGAGCTTGGTAATTCGCCATCGGTTCTTCTATGTGATTAAACAAAGGCAAATCTGACAACGAATCCATCGCGGCCCAACGCGCGTTATAGCGATTGCCAGAAAGGATCTGAAACGCATTGGCAGAAGCGAGTAATTCAATATCGCGGCGGTTTCTTAAGATCTGTTTCACCTCTTGGATAGCACGATAGCCAGTGCTTGGTCGGCGCTCAACCAGTCGAGAAGCGCTTTCTTGATTAAAGCCCTTTACTAAACGAAAGCCCAGTTGCACACCAAGACGGCCATTAGGACGCTGAACCAAATGGTGCTGATACGAAGAGTGATTGATGCAAACAGGCAGCACTTCGACACCATGTCGGCGCGCATCTTGAATCAATTGCGAAGGGCTATAAAAACCCATTGGTTGGCTATTTAGCAGGGCAGTATAGAACTCAGCAGGATAGTGAAACTTTAACCATGCAGAGCAGTAAGCCAGCACCGCAAAAGAGGCGGAGTGACTTTCTGGGAAGCCATACTCACCAAAGCCGCAGATTTGATCGAAGATGCGTTCCGCAAACTCTAAGTCATAGCCACGTTCACGCATCCCGTCGATTAACTTCGGTTTGAACTTGGCAAGATCGCCGTTCTTCTTCCATGCTGCCATAGCACGGCGTAACTGATCGGCTTCTCCACCGCTGAACCCAGCGGCGACCATCGCGAGTTTGATCACTTGTTCTTGGAAAATCGGCACGCCCACAGTGCGCTCTAGTACGCTTTTCACTTCTTCCGATGGATAACTGATCGGCTCTTCACCATTTCGTCGTTTTAGAAACGGATGGACCATATCACCTTGGATTGGGCCCGGACGGACAATAGCAATCTGTACGACTAAGTCGTAGTAACGTGCAGGCTTTAAGCGTGGCAGCATGCTCATTTGCGCGCGAGACTCAATTTGAAACACGCCAACGGTGTCCGCTTTCTGGATCATGCGGTATACGTGCGGATCATCTTGCAGGCGCGTGATCTCGGCAATCGACAGGGATCGCTGGTGGTGCTTCTCGACCAATTGAAAGCATTTACGGATCGCATTCAACATGCCGAGAGCAAGAACATCGACTTTTAACAGCTTTAAGCTTTCTAAATCATCTTTATCCCATTGAATAATAGTACGATCTTCCATCGAAGCATTTTCGACAGGCACCAGTTCATACAAAGGGCCTGATGAAATCACAAAGCCGCCCACGTGCTGAGATAAATGGCGCGGAAAGCCGATGATCTCGTTCACCAACTGGATAAATTGCTGGCCCTTTAACGACTCTGGTTGTAACCCTAATTCGATGATTTGCGCTTGCCAACCTTGGGTGCGATCACGTCGATTCACGTTTTTGATGAAGAAGTCTAGCTGAGTTTCTTCAATCCCCAACGCTTTACCTACCTCACGCACGGCGCTTTTAAAGCGATAGCTGATCACGGTAGCTGCTAAAGCGGCACGCTCGCGCCCGTACTTCTTGTAGATATATTGAATGACTTCTTCACGACGCTCGTGTTCAAAGTCGACGTCAATGTCTGGCGGCTCTTCTCGCTCTCGGCTAATAAAGCGTTCGAACAGAACCGAGATTTGTCTAGGATCGACGGCGGTGATTTCTAAGCAGTAACACACCACCGAGTTTGCCGCAGAGCCTCGCCCTTGGTAGAGAATGCCTCGCTGTTTAGCAAACATCACGATGTCGTGGATGGTGAGAAAGTAATAGTGATATTCCAGCTCTTCAATGAGCGCTAACTCATTCTCGATGGTTTGATGAATATCTGCGGGAACACCTTCAGGGAAGCGCAGTTTTTTACCACGCTCGACCAACATACGCAGATAAGAAGTAGGGGTGTAACCATCTGGAATCAGTTCTGTTGGGTATTCGTATTTCAAATCTGAGAGTTTGAATTCGCACAAGTCCGCAATATGGGTGCTTTCTTCTAGCCATTCAGATTTGTAAATTCGAGACAGTTTATTCAGTGGGCGCAATGCTCGCTCAGCATTGGATAAACGACCAAAGCCGAGCTTATCAACGCTACAACCGTGCTTTACTGCTGTCAGGACATGTTGCAAAGGTAAGCGCTCAACGGCATGCATTAAGACGCCGCCACAAGCGGTAATTGGCAATTGGAACTCGTTTGCCAGTAACTCACAGTGCGTGGTGTAGGCATCGTCGTCGCCACCTAAATGACGTTGAATCGCGATCCATAAACGATGAGCGTGATGCTGCTGGAGCCAGCGTCCCCAATAATGGTCGCTCTCTTGATGAGTTGGGAGCCACAGTACGAAACAATGGCGAACCGACATCAAATCCCACTCAGACAATTGATAGCTGCCTTTCTCGCTGCGTCGTCTGGCATTGGTGATGATCCGGCACAGCTCAGCATAAGCTTTACGGCAAGGGCAAAGCAGCACCACTTGGCATTCATCATTGAGCCAAAACATACTGCCGACGATTTGTTTGATGTCGAGTTTATGCTGCTCGATGGTAGCATGGGCTTTCACTACGCCTGCAACTGAGCACTCATCGGTGATCGCAATGGCTTGATAGCGATAAAACGCCGCCTGCAATACCAACTCTTCTGCATGAGAAGCGCCGGTGAGAAAGGAGAAGTTGGACTGACAAAACAGTTCTGCGTAACTCATAACGACCTAACAAAAATAACCGTCGATTTAACAAAAATAGCCATGGAGAAACCAGTGCTTGTGCTGATCGCGAAACACCCATAACCAGCGACCTTGCTTGGTGTGTGCAATGTAGTAATCACGCATGATCTCATCGCCATCCCACCATCCCGAGACAATCCGCTCTGGTCCATGAACTAGAGAGACTTGCTCTTGTAGCACGATAGGTTCGGGTAATTGCATCGCGGGTCGCAGAAGAGCAGGGATGGTGTTAATTGGTACATCCGGCTCATCGGCTGGGCGATATTGGTTGGCTTTCTCTGGCCTTGGGTCGCAGGCAATGTTGGGTTTGAGTACCGCGCTTTTACCCAATTTAGCTTGCAGTAAAGAGAGCAGTTCTAACGCGTTCATTTGTCCTTTTTGCCCAGCAAAGAAGTCGCTAGCAGAGCTTAAAGGTTCACCTTGGCGTTCCACTTGTAACGTCAGACCAATAACAGGACCGTTTAACGTGACAGATTCCAAACTCAAACTCGCCAATTGTTGCCAGCGTTGGCACAAGTAATCGCCTTGTGCGGATGTGAGCTGAAGGTGCTGTGCTTGCTTGTCTCGCTGGTGTAGGGTTAAACACAGCTCAAACGCGACTTTATCGCGTAGCTTGAGAAAGGTTTCGAGCTGACTAAGTAATTTAGCCAGTGGTTTCTCCACCCATTGAACGTTTTCAATCTCAAACAACAGTTCTAAATAGCCTTGGAAGGATTCGGTTGGATGATAAAAGTCGACAGGATGCTTAAACTGCCCAGTCAGTCGACCAACGTAGTTCACCAAATCAATGTCGAATCGGCGTGCGATGTCTTGCAATGGCAACTCAAGCAAGCCTTGCAAAGTGGTGACACCGACACGTTGTAGCTTCTCTACGGTCGCGCTTGATAAATCCGTCAGTGTCAGCGGCAGTGGTGATAAGGCTTGCTGCACGGCAGATTTGTCTTCGCTGATGAAGTTTGCCCCTGCTAGTGCCATCAACTTGGCAGAAAAAGGCGAAAAGCCACACCCGAATTGAAAACTCAGTTTCAGCTCTGATAAATGAGCACTGACTTTAGTCCAATAGTTTTGTAATCCTTCATACAGATTAAGCATCGGGGTTGCGCGTAGCAGAATACCTTGGTTTGGCATCAATACGACATCAGAAGTAATCAAATACAGCCATTGAGCAATTTCTTGTAACTTGCTCAGTTCGGTTTGCGGATGATAAGGATGCACTTGCAAATCTCGGCACAAAGAAGCCGCGCTACCCAAGCCCATATTTGGCTTAATGCCTTGTTGCTCGGCAATCTCGTTGTATTGAATGATCCGACAACGTTGGCTTTCTACAATCACCACAGGCTGCTCTTGGTTATCACCAAAGAGGGCATCTAACTGTAGGCGAGGGAAGTGCAAGTAAATCCACAAAACCATATCATTAACCCTGACTCGCCAATGGGAAATTGACCACAGTCGATGGAATGTGAGTTGTGCTTGGCATTACCAGTTGCGGGTAGTGGTGCTGGAAGCTGATATCGACACTACCTTTACTCCAGCCGCCTTTTCGTTTGAGAACTTCCACGCTGACACCTTGTTCATGACCTTGCAGTTTTAAACTCAGTGACACAGGTAAAGACAAACGGTTGGTCATGTTAGGCTTGAGCATAAACAAAGGGCAAGAGCCTTGTTCACTCGCCACTTGTAGACGTTTTACTTGATGGATCTCTAGTTCATCCTGCCATAACAAAACGTTGGTGCACACGCCGCTCTTGAGGCATTGCTCGGCTGCCCACAGCGCATCGCGTTGATGTTCGGGTGTGATAACCCACACTAGGTTGATGTCCAATCCAATGCTGTGGAGAAACAATGAATTCATTAACGCAGGTGGTTGAATGAATGCCGTCACTCCTCTCGAAAGAGACGCTTCTAAATAAGGTGCAAGCAAACGTAGTTCGCCAATACTGCCAACGGATTCCATTTCCACCACGCCGTGAGGAGGAAAGCCGCCGCCAAGCAGTGCGTCGAGTTCAGAAAAACCAGAGCTATGGAGGAACTGATGGTCGTCCGCTTTGGTTAAATTTGCTTGCCAAACAAGGTGTTGGCTTTTCAAGTGTTGGATAATGTCTTGCATAAATAAAATACCTGTATGTATGCACAGTATATTTCTGTGGTGGAAAGTCGCAAGATTTTTATAGGCAGAAATACGAAAAAAGGCAGCGTTTGCTGCCTTTTTAATCGATTATGTGAGGTAACCTGAGTTGATTACTTACGCTTTGGCTGCGCGTCGATACACTGACCATTTACATCAGTCACTGCTGGGTCCATCAAGTGCAAGTAAAGCGGCATGATGTCCAGTGCTGTTTTTAGTGTGTTCGCATCTTCACCTGGGTAGGCTTTTTCACGCATACGAGTACGAGTTGCTCCCGGGTTAATCGCGTTAACACGCATTGGTGTGTCACTTAGCTCATCTGCCAATACCTGCATCATACCTTCTACGGCAAACTTAGAAATGGCGTATGGGCCCCAGAAAGCACGACCAGAATGACCAACTGTCGAAGAGGTAAAGACAATACGACCCGCATCTGATTTACGCATGATAGGTAGCAGAGCTTGAGTCATCAGCACTTCGGCTTTCACGTTGATTTGCATGATGTCGTCGAAGTCTTCTTCGTTGATTTGCTCAAACGGACATAGCGTGCTGAGAACGCCGGCGTTGTGCAATAGGCCATCCAAGCGACCAAATTGACCTTCGATGGTTTCTGCCATATCGATGTAGTGCTGCTTTGTTGCACCTTTCAGGTCAAGTGGGATGATCGCTGGCTGAGGGTAGCCCGCAGATTCGATTTCATCGTAAATGGATTCAAGGTTCTGAACGTTTCGACCAAGTAGAATCACAGTCGCACCATGCTGAGCGTAAGAAAGTGCAGCTTGGCGACCGATACCATTACCTGCACCAGTGACAAGAATGACTTTACCTTTTAGGGCATCTGCTGAAACGGAGTAGTTCACGGTAGTAAATCCTTATTATTGTATCTAGTTCCGACGTACAGGCTTCATGTTCGTTTGTGTAGAAATGCGCCTGTTTCTCAATGGAAAATCTTGGTAATCGTGACAAGTTGGTTACAATACACCAATTCATGTGTTATACCAATTCCAGAACGGTTGTCCGGTATGTTATTTGAACACTATCAATCAGAACAAAAGGTTACCGATTTTCTCGCCTTCTCTCTGATTTTTCTACGTAACATATTGATGACCATTACTGGTATGAGATAGAGGAACTCTCATTGGAATTTTTATTAGATTACGGTCTGTTTTTAGCCAAGATTGTCACCGTTGTAGCGGCAGTCGTTGTGCTGCTGATTATTGCAAAATCAGCGGGTGGTAAGTCGGGTGCGGCAAAAGGTGAATTAGAAGTCACGAATCTTTCTGAGCGCCATAAAGACGCGGTAGAGCAGCTAGAACACCACTTACACGATGACGCTTTCATCAAAGCGCGTGATAAAGCGGTTAAGAAAGAAGAAAAAGAAAAGAACAAATCTCGCGAGAAAGAAATCAAACAAGCGAGCAAAGAAGGTTCTCTCGATAGCAAACGCGAACCACACCTGTTCGTTTTGGACTTTAACGGTAGTATCGATGCTAAAGAAGTAGCATCACTACGTGAAGAGGTGACAGCAGTATTAGCCGTTGCTCGCGAAGGTGATGAAGTTCTGCTTCGCCTAGAGTCTGGTGGTGGCATGGTTCATGGCTATGGCTTGGCATCTTCTCAACTTGACCGAATCAAAGCTGCGGGTCTGCCTCTGACGATTTCTGTCGACAAAGTTGCAGCAAGTGGCGGTTATATGATGGCGTGTGTGGCAGACAGGATTGTGTCTGCGCCGTTTGCGATTGTGGGTTCTATCGGCGTTATTGCACAGATCCCTAACTTCAACAAACTGTTGAAAAAGCATGATATCGAATACGAGCAGTTAACGGCAGGTGAGTACAAACGCACATTGACCATGTTTGGTGAGAACACCGACAAAGCGCGTGATAAGTTCAAGCAAGAGCTTGAAGAAACACACGTACTGTTCAAAGACTTCATCAGTGAACGTCGCCCAGCGCTAGAACTTGAAAAAGTCGCAACCGGTGAACACTGGTTTGGTACGCAAGCGAAAGAGCTAGGACTGGTAGATGAAATCAGCACTTCTGACGATCTTGTTGTCGCGGCATGCAAAGAGAAAACCGTACTAGCAGTACATTATGTGCAGAAGAAAAAACTGGCAGACAAGCTTGCTGGTGTGGCAGGTAAAGTGGCAGATAGCGTAGTACTTAAACTTGCAGAACGTGGTCAAAAGCCAATTGTTTAATCGATAAGATACGATTCAAACTTAAAGCGGCGAGGGTGGAAACTCTCGCCGTTTTTATTGGAACTTTCCTCAATAGTGTGAATCCAACTGCGCATTGGGTGTAATGCTTTACACGACATTTTTCCTCGCTCCAGAGGACGATTACCCGTATAATACGCGCCTCGAAAACCGAGCAAATTGCTGAAAAAGAAATTATAGGTGGAGAAGAACATGTCCTCTCAAACTCCGGTTGTTACCGTAGATGGACCTAGTGGTGCAGGTAAAGGCACTTTATGTATGTTGCTAGCGAAGAAGTTGGGCTTCCACCTTCTGGATTCTGGCGCAATTTATCGTGTACTTGCACTTGCAGCGATTCACCACGGTGTAGACACAGAGTCAGAAGACGCGCTTGTCCCACTTGCTACTCACCTAGACGTTCAGTTTATTGCTGAAGGTGACCTAGTAAAAGTGATTCTAGAAGGCGAAGATGTTTCTGGTGAACTTCGTAAAGAAGAAACCGGTATGGCTGCGTCTAAAGTGGCAGCACTGCCACGCGTTCGTGAAGCATTATTGCGTCGTCAGCGTGCATTTGAGACCGCTCCGGGTCTGGTTGCTGATGGTCGTGACATGGGTACGGTTGTATTCACAGGCGCACAAGCGAAAATTTTCCTTGATGCGAGCGCAGAAGAGCGTGCAAATCGACGCCTTAAACAGTTGCAAGATAAAGGGTTAGATGTTAGATTTTCTGACCTTTTGAGCGAGATCCAAGAGCGTGACGATCGCGATCGTAACCGCCCAGTGGCGCCACTACGCCCTGCAGAGGATGCGCTTGTGCTAGATTCTACGTCGATGACTATCGACGAAGTGGTAGAAAAGGCACTACAATATATCGAATCGAAGCTAGCTGAGTAATTACGCTCGGCTAGGCTAAGAGCGTTGGTCGCAAGGATGATGACTGGCGAATTTAATAACCCCATGCGGTAGGATACCCGTGGACGTTTAATTTATTGAAGATTAAATAAATGACTGAATCTTTTGCTCAACTCTTTGAAGAGTTTCTAAACGAAACAGAATTCCAACAAGGCAGCATCGTTAAAGGTACTGTAGTAGCTATCGAGAACGGTTTCGTTCTTGTTGACGCTGGTCTTAAGTCTGAATCTGCTATCCCTGCTGAACAGTTCAAGAACGCTGCTGGCGAACTTGAAGTTGAAGTTGGCGCTGAAGTAGACGTAGCTCTAGACGCTGTTGAAGATGGTTTCGGTGAAACTCAACTTTCTCGTGAGAAAGCTAAGCGTCACGAAGCTTGGATCGTTCTTGAGAAAGCTTACGAAGAAGCTGAAACTGTTGTTGGTATCATCAACGGTAAAGTTAAAGGCGGTTTCACTGTTGAACTAAACGGTATCCGTGCTTTCCTTCCTGGCTCTCTAGTAGACGTACGTCCAATCCGCGACACTGCTCACCTAGAAAACAAAGAGCTAGAGTTCAAAGTTATCAAACTTGACCAAAAACGTAACAACGTAGTTGTTTCACGTCGTGCAGTTATCGAATCTGAGAACAGCGTTGAGCGTGACGAGCTTCTAGAAACTCTACAAGAAGGTTCTGAAGTTAAAGGTATCGTTAAGAACCTTACTGACTACGGTGCGTTCGTTGACCTAGGTGGCGTTGACGGTCTTCTACATATCACAGATATGGCTTGGAAGCGCGTTAAGCACCCATCTGAAATCGTTAACGTTGGTGACGAGATCCAAGTTAAAGTTCTTAAGTTCGACCGTGAGCGTACTCGCGTATCACTAGGTCTTAAGCAACTAGGCGAAGATCCATGGGTAGCAATCGCTAAGCGTTACCCAGAAGGTCACAAACTAACTGGTCGCGTAACTAACCTAACTGACTACGGCTGCTTCGTTGAAATCGAAGAAGGCGTTGAAGGTCTAGTACACGTTTCAGAAATGGATTGGACTAACAAGAACATCCACCCATCTAAAGTTGTTAATGTTGGCGACGAAGTTGAGGTTATGGTTCTTGAGATCGACGAAGAACGTCGTCGTATCTCTCTAGGTCTGAAACAGTGTAAAGCTAACCCATGGCAGTCATTCGCTGAAGCACAAGCTAAAGGCGACAAAGTTACTGGTAAGATCAAGTCTATCACTGACTTCGGTATCTTCATCGGTCTAGAAGGCGGCATCGACGGTCTAGTTCACCTATCTGACATTTCTTGGAATGTTGCTGGCGAAGAAGCTGTACGTGAGTACAAGAAAGGCGACGAGATCTCTGCAGTTGTTCTAGCAGTAGACGCTGAGCGTGAGCGCATCTCTCTAGGCGTTAAGCAAATGGAAAACGACCCATTCAATGCTTATGTTGCTGATAACAAGAAAGGTGTTCTAGTTAACGCTACTGTAACTGCTGTTGACGCTAAAGGCGCTACAGTTGAAATCGCAGAAGGCGTTGAAGGCTACATCCGTGCTTCTGAAGTATCTCGCGATCGCGTAGAAGATGCTTCTCTAATCCTAAGCGCTGGTGATGTTGTTGAAGCGAAGTTCACAGGTGTTGACCGTAAGAACCGCGTAATCAACCTATCTATCAAAGCTAAAGATGAAGCTGATGAGCAAGAAGCAATGGCATCTATCAACAAGCAAGACGAAGCTGCTTTTGGTAATGCAATGGCTGACGCTTTCAAAGCTGCTAAAGGCGAATAATTTACTCGCTTAAGCTAAAAAGGAGCCGCAAGGCTCCTTTTTTATGCTTGCTACTTTGTGAGTAGTAATACTAATGTTGATAAACTATGCTAAAAAAAGACATTTTTTGATTGCGCATTTTGTGTAAAATTTGTCTAGAATTGATAGCAAGTGTTTGTTGGAATTAGTATTACTTACTATAATGAGTGATAAAGATACTCAAAGAGGGCAACTATGACTAAGTCTGAACTGATTGAAAGACTCTGCGCTGAGCAAACACATTTATCAGCGAAAGAGGTAGAAGATGCTGTAAAAGATATTTTGGAGCACATGGCCTCTACATTAGAGAGCGGTGACCGTATCGAGATCCGTGGCTTCGGTAGTTTTTCTCTTCATTACCGCGAACCTCGTGTAGGTCGCAACCCTAAAACGGGTGATAAGGTGGAGCTGGAAGGTAAATACGTTCCTCACTTCAAACCTGGTAAAGAGCTTCGTGAACGCGTAAATCTCGGTAGCTAAGGCTCTCTTATTAGTTTGAAAAAGCGGCATACTCTCGTGTATGCCGCTTTTTTATAACTAGATTATTGGTAATATACATGGTCTGAAGAAACATTTTACTGCATAATCTTACCTACTTACTCCTCGAAGGGTGATGTAACATGAAAATTATAAAAATCATTGCTGTTTTAGCTCTCTTTTTAATTGCACTGGCTTTAGGTTCTCAAAACCAAGAGATCGTGACGTTCAATTACCTTCTAGCGAAAGGTGAATTCCACCTATCAACGCTACTGGGTGTGGTCTTTGTCGTTGGCTTTGGTCTGGCATGGGTTATCTTTGCTAGCATCCAATTCAAGACTCAGCTTCAAGTTCGCCGTCTGAAAAAGAAACTTAAAAAGTATGAGCCCGCTGAAGCAGAGAAACCTGCAAAACCAGCAGTAGAAAAACAGGCATAAGGATAAGGCTTAACTTTAATGCTTGAACTACTCTTCTTGTTATTGCCGATAGCCGCCGCCTATGGCTGGTACATGGGCCATCGCAGCGCTCAGCAAGACAAGCAGAAGCAATCTCATCAAATATCCCGTCAGTATGTGACGGGTCTTAACCTGCTCCTATCTGATCAGTCAGATAAGGCGGTTGACCACTTTATTGAATTGCTCCAAGTCGATAACGAAACGATAGATACACACCTAGCGTTGGGTAATCTTTTCCGTTCTCGTGGCGAAGTCGACCGCGCAATTCGCATTCACCAAAATCTCATTTCTCGTTCTGGCCTGACTCTGGACCAGAAAAACCTTGCTCTTCAGCAACTGGCTAAAGACTACATGGCGTCTGGTTTTTTAGACCGCGCAGAGAAAATCTTTGAGCAGCTAGTTGAGGAGCCAGACCATCGTGAAAGCGCGCTTCAACAACTGGTTACTATCTATCAACAGACGCGTGAGTGGGAAAAAGCCATTCATTACGCCAACCAGTTGGCGAAGATGGGCAAGAAGCGTACTCGTATTCGTGCCAACATCGCACACTTCTGGTGTGAACTAGCGATGCTTGACCAAGCAGATGGCAACACCAGCAAAGCAATTCAACACTTCAAGAAAGCACTGTCAGAAGACCCGAAATGTGTGCGTGCAAGCATTGCGCTGGGCCGTGTTTATTTGGAGTCAGAAGACTACAAGCACACCATTAAATACCTCACGGGTGTACTTGAACAAGATAAAGACTTTATCAGTGATGTACTGCCGACCATTGCCGAGTGTTATCACCACCTTGGTCAAGAAGATGAGCTGGTGGAGTTCTTGCGTGCGTGTATCGATAAGAAAGCCGGTGTATCGTCTGAACTGATGCTAGCACAGCTTGTGGCGCATCATGAGAGCGTTGGTGCAGCGCAAGAGCTGTTGACCAAGCAACTATTGAAAAACCCAACCATGAAGGGCTTCTACCGCCTTATCGACTACCATATCGCGGAAGCAGAAGATGGTCGTGCGAAAGACAGTCTTTCTACACTGCAAGCGATGGTTGGAGAACAGTTAAAAGTAAAACCGCATTACCGATGTAGGAAGTGTGGTTTCTCCACGCATTCCCTTTACTGGCATTGTCCATCATGTAAAGGATGGGGGACGATCAAGCCAATCCGAGGATTGGACGGTGAATAATTTTTAATGCAGCTGGCAGAGTTTCTGTCCGCTGCATTTTTTTAACCTTTTTAATAAGAACCAAAACTAGTTAGGAGATGAAATGATCGACCAAAAAGTTATTGTCGCACTGGATTATGATAACCAAGCGGATGCACTTGCATTTGTAGATAGAATTGATCCTGCGTCATGTCGCCTAAAAGTAGGCAAGGAAATGTTTACGCTATTTGGTCCTGATTTCGTACGTGAGCTTCATAAACGTGGTTTCTCTGTATTCCTAGACCTGAAGTTTCACGATATCCCGAATACGTGTTCAAAAGCAGTTCGCGCTGCGGCTGAGCTCGGTGTATGGATGGTGAACGTTCACGCGAGTGGTGGTGAACGTATGATGACGGCATCTCGTGAGATTCTTGAACCTTACGGTAAAGACCGTCCACTGCTGATCGGCGTGACTGTGCTTACAAGCATGGAGCAAAGTGATTTGGCAGGTATTGGCTTGGACGTTGCGCCTCAAGAGCAAGTGATTCGTCTAGCTACGCTGACAAAGAATTCAGGTCTTGATGGCGTAGTCTGTTCTGCTCAAGAGTCATCACTTCTGAAGAATGAACTTGGTAAAGAGTTCAAGCTAGTGACTCCGGGGATTCGCCCTGCGGGTTCAGAGCAAGGCGATCAACGCCGCATCATGACACCAGTCGATGCAATCCAAGCGGGATCAGACTATCTGGTTATTGGCCGCCCTATTACTCAGGCGGCAGACCCTGCATCGGTTCTTAAGTCAATCAACGACAGCTTAGCAAACATGTAATGTTGCTTTGAGTTGAGCGCAAAAGGTGAAGTGGAGACGCTTCACCTTTTTTGTTTTTGCAGCACGTAAAAATCTCTAGGAGTGCTGTTATTCATATCGTGCCAGATGAACGCTGTGGCTGATGGTACTGCTAGGATCACATTTTACTAACATAAATGGCTGTGATACTCGGAAAGTGCAACCATGTGTTATGGGTAGCTTGCGTTACAAATGTGTAACGAATAGTATGGGGTTGATGCATTCACTGCGTTGTAAGGTCAGGATGACCTAGTGAAACTCTCTGATATTAATACGGAAGTGGATAGGACTTCACTTTGTATTTGCTCTCATAATTTCCTTTACCGCGCCTTGCGTGTGGTCACTTCGAGATTCACTGCCGTCACTCTTCCTGCCGTACTGCGCAAACACAACAAGGAAGAAAACAATGATAAAGACCCTGCCATTTTCGGCACTGGCAATGTTGGTTGCGAGCAGTTTTCAACTAAATGCTGCTGAACTACCTGCAGATATCGAATGGACTTCGAATAATAACGAACCGCTATTTGCTTCAGAAGAAGCAGTACGAGGTGGTACTTACCGCACCTTTATCCGCAGTTTCCCACAGACACTTCGTAGTGTAGGCCCAGATGCGAACTCTGGCCTTCGTCAGTACTTAATGGATGGTACGCCGAAACTGGCGCAGCGCCACCCTGACACAGGTAAATGGATTCCACAGCTTGCCAAAGCATGGGCATTTGGCGACGACAACAAAACGGTTTACTTTCAATTAGATGAAACGGCGAAATGGTCAGATGGTGAGAAGATCACCGCAGATGATTACGTGTTTATGATGAAGTACTACACGTCGGAAGACATCATCGATCCGTGGTACAACGACTTCTTTAAAACGAGCATTGTAAGTGTTGAGAAAATCGATGATTACACCATCAAAGTCAACCTAGCTGTCGCGCAAAGTGAAGACTCGTTAATGGTGTTAATCAACATGCCAAGTAACGGTTTCCAGCCTCGTCCTGAGCACTTCTTTAAGAAAGAAAAAGACGAAAATAACGATGGCATGCCAGATAACTTTGTTCGCAAGTTTAACTTCAAATCTGAGCCGACAGCAGCACCTTACTACATCGATAAAGTGAAGAAAGGTAAGAGCGTGACATTCAAACACGTTGGCGAAGATTGGTGGGGTTATAACAACCGTTACTACAAAAATCGTTACAACGTAGACAAAGTGCGTATCACAGTTATCCGTGATGAAGATATCGCCATGAAGCACTTTGAAAAGGGTAACTTAGACTACTTCGAGATGGTACTACCAAACTTCTGGCACGATAAAACAGATAGTGAAGTGTACAAGAAAGGCTATGTACAAAAGTACTGGGGCTTTAACCAGTCGCCTCAAGGTGCAGGTGGTCTTTGGATGAACACGGCTATGCCAATGCTGGATAACCTAGAAGTACGTAAAGGTGTCATGGCAGCAACCGACTATGACGGCATGATCGAAAACATCATGCGTGGTGACTATTCTCGTAAGCCACATGGTCTTGGTTTTGGTCATGGTGATTACGACGATCCAAACAACACACCGCCAAAATTTGATCCAGCAGAAGCGGTCAAACACTTCGAGAAAGCGGGCTTTGACAAAATTGGCTCTGATGGTATCCGTGTGAACGATAAAGGTGAGCGTCTAAGCTTTGCTATCACTTACGGTTACAACTCACATACGCCGCGTATCGCGTACCTAAAAGAGCAAGCGAAGCTAGCAGGCTTAGAGTTTACTCTGAACTTGGTTGATGGTTCTTCTGCGTTCAAATACATTCTTGAGAAGAAACACCAGTTAGCGTTCTTGAACATGGGTTCTGGTGAGATCCCTGCGTACTGGGAGTACTTCCACTCAGACAACGCTAACAAACCACAAACGAATGCGCACACAAATTACAGCAGCCCAGAGCTAGACAAGTTGATCGAAGCGTATGACAACGAGTTTGAGCAGCAAAAACGTTACGACTTGTCTCGTCAGATTCAAAAATACATCGGTGATGCGAACGTGATCGTTCCTGGTTACATGGTGCCTTACACCCGTGATGCTCACTGGCGTTGGGTTAAGATCCCGAAAAACGGTATGACAAAGAATACTGAGTGGATCCTGCACCCAATGGACATTGCGAACTTCTGGATTGATAAATCTGTGAAGAAAGAGACCGAGAAAGCAATGAAGGCGGGCAAATCGTTCCCTGAAGTGACGGTTATCGACGACCGTTACAAGTTGTCATCGAACTAGTTGCTAAATAGCAAACAATAAAAGCCCCGAAACTTGAGTGAGTCGGGGCTTTTTTCATTTTCAAAATACTAGCTTACTAACTTACTAACTTACTAGCTTACTAGGTAAGAGGCTTCCAATAGGTAAGTCTTTACGTCACCAAGTGAAGCAAATGCTGCATCGATGGTCTTAAAACGTTCATCGATAGAGCTACTCGAAACGATCTGGCTAAATGTATTCAGCGAGAAAGCCTCGTTTGCTTTAAAAAACTGGTGTACGTTTTCCAGTTGAACTTTATGGATATGCTCGACCTTACTTAACGCAGCGGTAAGATCTGAAATGTTAATCGACATTGCTAATTTAACGCCTTTCTCTTGGCCTATAGGCCATAGGATTGGAATTTCTAATTTTCGCTAAGGGTATCTTAAGCGGTGTGTCTCAAATATGATTGAGATCAGGCCGAGTGCATTTATTGAGCATTGGGTTTGAAAGGGCATCGCGCTATTTTTCGCAATGACCATGAGATTGACGGCATAGTTCTTCCAACCATCTGAGGTGATACTTCCTTAACCGCCTTGGCGCAAAGTACTTCGTTAACCACGTGATTCCACCCCGCTGGGTGCTCTCAGTAATAATACAGCAGCCGTGCTTCGTCGGTTCTAGCACCCAAGCATGGTAAATATCGATACTTCCTTTTTTCCCCTTCCATGCTAAGCGTTGGTTCTGTAAATACTCTACGACGGTACACTTCACTTCAAATCCAGAGGCCTTCCAACGAAACATAGTGTTTTTACATAAGGTGTTGTCGCCATTAAGGATTTGAACCATGGTTTTTGCACGTCGCCATGCCGGCCATTCTGGCGCTCGTACTAAATGTTGCCAAACGACTTCAGGAGGCTCTGGGATTTCAATTTGGCTACGAACATGAATCTGGGCATGTTTTGGATGGTAATAATCTGGCCAGATAACTTCCGATTTATTCATCTCGGTGGTTCCTAATAGCTCTTACTCTTATTAGCTTAGGAGAGTGTGGCGTAAAGTGCAGAAACGCTTTGCCCCACAAAGCACTTAGAAGTAAAGCCCAAGACCGATTAAGAAGCCATGTGATGCGGTGTCGTACTCAAAGGTTCCTTCATCCACATAATCTACCCAAGTGGATTTGTAGGCGAGGTTGATGTCAGACCATGTATTCATGTGATAACGCAAGCCAATTTGAGTCGCGTAGGTGAAGTTGGTGTCGGCACCTAAGCCAGCGTCCATGCTTGCGTGAAAGCGCCAATCCTCGTTAAGGTCATTCAGCCAACGGACGCCCATTAGGAAATCAACCCAGTCTTCTTTGATATTGAGTCTATCGACGAGAATGCGATTGTCATTCCGATAAACTTTACCTTTGATGTCGTTATCCCACCAACGTAAGCCAAACATGTAATCAATCATACCAAACGAGTATGCTCTGCGCTGGAACGCCTTTGCCTCTAACACGCCTTGTCGTACGTCTAAGTCTGCGCGATAGCTGACATTAGGAAGAAGGCCAGATAAGTTATTTGCACCGCCATTTAAGTTCATAAAACTGTAATCGAGGTAGTAGCCCCATTTTTCGTTGTACACCCCTTCAAGCCTTACCATTGCGCCAATATCCAAGTGATCCATGATGAATTTAGGATCAACATCGAGGTCCGTTGAGAAATTCCCCATAGTAGAGTCGCCATTAATATTCAGAGCCTGCATGTAGATTTCAACACTATGCTGCCAACTGCTTTGTGATGGTTGCATTTCTTCTGCGACTGCGTTCGGAGCCACAGCAAGTAAAGAGGTAATAGCGATAAAAGGTAAGGTCATCTTAGCCATTTCAACGTCCGTATTTTCGATGTGTTTGATAGGTTGCATAAAACTAGCGTAGGGCATGGAATGAGGGAATTCAAAGTCATGCAAGATCAAGCTAGTGAGTTGACGAACTTGAGAGGAGTGAAGTTTGCGTGAAAATTCAGAATAAAGGGAGAGGAGAATTAAAATCGCCCACTCAGAGAACTGAATGGGCGAGGAAGGGGGATTATAGTTGGGCTGCGATTTGGTCTGTTAGGTTGTTCAAACCCACTGACAGCGCATCAACAAGTGCGTTATAGCCATCATCTTGCAAAGGCATGTTGATTTTGACTGGTGCGCTATTTTTCACTTTGCCATTTTCATCAACAATCAACCATTCACCTTCAATTTCAGCGTTGCCTTGATAGCTACCATTAAACTTGCTCAGTGAAAGTAAAAGTTTGCTCTCACCACTTTGGTCAAGCAGGTTATTTACTTCAACCGGCCAGTATTGGCTTTGCTTGCTGCGCAGCTCGTCAATAATGCGTTGTGTGATTTGCTCAGAGATATTGTGCGCCCACTGATTGTGTTTCGCTTGAACGATTTTTGTTTCAGAGGTTCGATATACGATACCGCTGTCAGCAAGGTAGCTAGCAAGCTCTACAGGGCGAACCACCAGCTGTGGACGTTGAGCAATCGCGGTGTCACTTACCTTAGCAGAACTTGCTTCCGGTAAGACATACAAAGCGCCAGAGTCTTCAGGTGCACTGCTACAACCTGCCAAAAGGGCAGAGATCAATAAAAGTCCGCGTTTCATTATTTTTGCCCTCTAACTGGGGTTGGATCGTTGACTTCATCTTCACCGAATACCAACGAGTTTGGTTTTTCATTCAACTGCTTGAGAACCGGTTTAAACTCAGTCATCACTTGCTCTAGTTCTTTCAACGTCGACTCCATTTCACTGTACATGGTGGAGTTCGGGCCATAGCCATCCAACGTTTTTTGTAACTGCTCCAAGCTCTTACGAATATCCGCTGGAATTGCTTTAGTGTCTTCTTGGTTAAGGAGACGATCCACGCTATTCGCTACGCGTTCTGCCGAAGCCAGTGTTTTTTCTGAGTTCTTCAGTGTCTTATTCAGTGAGTTCAACGTGTCTTCCATCGGTAAACTGTTCAGCTTAGTGAGGAAGTCATTGACTTGGCGTTGAACTTGGGCGAAACCACCTTGCTTCGTTGGGAATACATCATAGTCTTCAAACTTGCTTGGCACATATGGCTCTTCATCTGGGTAGAAGTCAGTGTCGATGTACAGCGCACCGGTCAACAAGTTACCAGTTTTCAGTGTGCCACGAAGCCCCTTAGCAAACTCTTCTTTAAGCTTATCTTTGAACCTTGGTAGTTGGCTAGATGGTAGGTTTTCATAAACGCGACCGAGCTCAATACGCACAAGTACTGGGATTTTCTTCGCTGAGAAATCTTCTTCAGGTGTTGGCATACGCATCGGTACTTTCATTACCGTACCAATACGAAGGCCACGATATTCCACAGGTGCTTTGCGTTTTAGGCCACGGACTGATTCTTCAAACATCATCACAAATTGGATGTATTCGTCGTACATGCCTTCGCGTACTTGCTTCACATCATCGAAAAGACGGAAGTGCAACATGTCCTCAGTGACTTCATCTCCAGCACCTAAACCAGGTACAGTATCAAAAGTGACCCCGCCCGTGATTAGGCTTTCTAACGAACCAAATTTCACCTCAAAGCCTTCCGCGTTCAACTGCAAGTCAACGCCAGATGTTAGCCAAAAGTGGGTTTTGGTGCGCACTAAGCTGTCATATGGTTTGAAAATAAACAGCTGGTATAGCGCACGACGAGTTTCGACATCAAAGCTGGTCGTTTCCACTCGGCCTACGGTAAAGCCTTTGTAGATAACGGGATCGCCAACACCAAGTTTTCCGGCTTCACGGTGAGTTAAAACGATACGCAGGCCTTCTGCATCGGGAGAGGCAACGGGTGGTACGTCAAGCACATCAAAGTGCTCTTTTTCTACCTTGGAGTTCCCCGGTTGCAATTGAATATAAGCGCCTGATAGTAGTGTTTCTAAGCCAGATACACCTTCGCGACCAATACGTGGTTTCACCACCCAGAACATAGAGTCCTCACGCAGCATGCGATCGGCGTCTTTGTTCATTTGTGCGGTAGCAATGATATGGTCATAGTCTCCGCTAAGTTTGACGTCAGTGATAACGCCCACCTTTACGTTCAGAGCTTTGATTTCGGTTTTGCCGACTTCAATGCCTTCCGCTGTAGGAAGTTTTAACGTGATCTCTGGTCCTGTGCTGTTGATGTATTGGAACAGCATCCACGCTCCCATCGCTAGCGCAAGGATCGGGATGATCCAAATCGCAGAGACCTGCTTTTGAGGTTTTATTTGAGCGGTTGCGTTGTTCTCATCACTCATATTTGGCTTTCTCAGTTAAGTTATTGTTCATTGGCTCCTGCGCTTCGTTTTGTGGTAATTGCCACAACAAACGCGAGTCAAAAATCATTGCAGAGAGCATGGTTAGTATGACCACTGCAGCAAATGAGAGTGCAGCTGGACCGGGGTAAATCGCCATTAGGTTTTGCAACTGTACGAGCGCAACCAAAATCGCGACAACAAAAATATCAATCATTGACCAACGACCGATAAATTCTGTAATTCGATAGACCTTTAAACGGGAAATGCTTTCTTCCGGTGGTAAGTACTGTGCTTTTTGAGCGTTGTAGTAAAGCCACGCCAATGCCAGCATTTTTGCCATAGGGATAAACACACTAGCGAAGAAGATAACCGCTGCAATAGGGTAAGAACCCAGCTGCCACAGGAGAACCACACCTTCCATAATGGTGGAACCTTCGGAATGACCAAGGCTAACGGTATACATCATTGGATATAAATTGGCAGGAATGTAGAAAATGACCGCCGCAAACAGCAAAGCCCAAGCTTTCTGCATGTTATCTTTTGGGTTGTATCTGTGCACTGGGCTATCACAACGAAGACACTTTTGGTGCTTTTTATCTTCAATTGGATTGAGTTGATGACACGTGTGGCAACCGATGTGGTTTTCGTTATGGTGTGTGTCACCTTCTTTCACGTTTAGTAATTCAATCGCAGGAATAAAGTGTCCCCATAGCCAACTCTTGTCGACCATCGAAATGCACTTCACGACCAGCACGGTGTACACACAGAATGCCCAGAATGAGCTGCCCATACCGATTTCTGCCAGCGAGGCAATCTTAATCAAACTCACCAAAACGCCAATCAAAAATACATCAACCATCAGCCAAGGCTCGACTCGAAATAAGAGTCGACACAGCGTTTTCGCCATGCGGATTTGTTTTTTCCCTAATGGGTGCTTGAGTGATTTTAAGGCTTCAAGGTGAAGAAAGAGGATTAAACCAACATAGATAGCAGGTAACACGACCACTGTCGCGAGCAGTAACGCACCGAGAAGCGCGTTATGAAATTCCGCCAACATCTTCGCCGCGTGCATTAAGGTGATCTCTTGGGATAAACCTTGAACGCTAAACGACATAAACGGGAAAGAGATGCTCAAAACCAACATGATCAGACACGCAACCGACACAGCGATAACGCTTTGATACGGCTTGGCATTGACTTTGGTTAGCGAATGCTCACAGCGAGGACATTGGGCTTTTTGACCTTGTTCAATATCAGGGATACGAACGACCAAGCCGCACTCCTCACAGGAGATCAGTTGACGTGAATTAGGTTGAGTGCTCATTCAGTTATTATTTCGTACTTTTAATAACTAAGAATAACTCTTTTTCTTCTTAGACGCTTGTTTTTGCGGGGATGTTTTACAAGCTTCTAACCTGTTTAAATGAAAAAACCAGCCTCGGAGACTGGTTTGAGCTTTATTTGATACTGCCAACGGAAGAGCGTCTGACCAAAATTGGCATGAACAATTTGTGTTCAGTACGTTCTGTCTCTTCATTATTGACCAACTGAAGTGAGAGCTTCACCGCCTCGTTGGCCATCACTTGAATTGGGTAGCGAATGGTCGTGAGGCGAGGGTAAATATAGCGCGCGATATGACCATCATCGAATCCAATCACTGACATATCTTCTGGAATGCGGATGCCATTTTCCTGCAGCAAGGTCATGCAGCCCGCAGCCATGTAGTCGTTGTAGGTAGCAACAGCAGTGACGGGTGTGTTCTTCGCCATCAGGTTTACCATAGCTTGCTCGCCACCTGTTTCATCTGGCTCGCCGTACTCGATGTATTCTTCACGAATCTTGATGCCGTTATCTCGCAGAGCATCAAGGTAACCGTCGCGACGATCTCTTGCATCTTCAATATCATGACCAGAGCAGATATAGCCGATGTGTTCGTGTCCATTGCGAATCAAATGCTCAGTGGCAATGTAAGAGCCTTTGCGGTTATCCAAAGCAATACAACGTGAAGCGATGTCTGGCACGATACGGTTGATCAGCACCATGCCCGGAATTTCATTGGCGAGCGTGGTTAACTCGGCATCCGTCATGCCTTTGCTGTGTACGACCAAAGATTCACAGCGGCTGTTGATCAACAAGTTGATCGCGTTGCGCTCTTTCACGGCATCATGATAGCCGCTGCCAATCAGAAGCTGTTTCTCTTGTTCACTGGCTATAGTGTCGATGGCTTTGACCATGGTGCCAAAAAAGGGCGCAGAAACGTCGTTCACCAATACCCCGATCGCGTTGGACGATTTACTGACCAGTGCGCGCGCATTGGCGTTCGGGCGATAGCCTAGTTTCGTCATTGCTTCTTTGACGGCGACAATCGCGGATTCACTGGTGTGAGGTGCGTTATTGATGACGCGAGACGCGGTTGCAATGGATACGCCAGCTTCTTTTGCGACGTCTTTGATGGTAGCCATAGGGAACTCAGGATCTGAAATTTGCTTCATTTAACAATGCACAGCGGATGAACTCAAACACCCAATTGAGAATAGTGGCGGTGTATCAAGCTTTTAAAGCAAATCGAACCTAGCTTGAATAAAAAATCCCCAAGCCGAAACTTGGGGATTAAGCGACACTGACGTGTTTTATGTTTAGGTTATCAATCGATTAGTGAGCGGGTTTAAACGTCACTTTGTAAGCGTATTGATTGTCCGTTAACTGGAATTCCTTGTGTACACTTGGGCTCCATGAGTCATCACCGCCCACACCCATGTGTTTATGGTCTAGGCGCACGTAAATCTTCTCTTCTGCGACCAAATCATTGGTGTGTTTCGCTACTGCTAAGTGCTGCTGAGCGTACTGACTAACACTGAACTGGAAGTCTCCCGAGATTTCTAACTCATTCACTTTCAACCATTGCGTACCACAGCGCAGACCGCTGTCGGTTGGGAAAATGTATGGCGTGTGCATTTGCTCAAGTGTTTGGGTGTGCT
The DNA here is from genome assembly GCF_010092875.1 of Vibrio sp. LB10LO1. Taxonomy (NCBI): domain Bacteria; kingdom Pseudomonadati; phylum Pseudomonadota; class Gammaproteobacteria; order Vibrionales; family Vibrionaceae; genus Vibrio; species Vibrio sp. LB10LO1. The sequence continues at coordinate 35,387 of NZ_JAADJW010000021.1, read as the reverse complement.
GGCCGAAGCGCGCCGCTGCCAAACGGTCTGGGTAGTTTTCAAACGGACCTAAGCCTTGCCATGTGATCGAAGCGTTTTGCTTGTTCAATGGCAGTTCAAGTTCCAAACCGATACGTGGCATTGGTGGTAAATCATCAGCCAGCTTCACGTTGACAGCCAATGCCATCTCACCGTTACTGCTCAGTGTATGCGTCCAAGTCGTGATCGCCTGAACTTTACCATTAAAGTGGTAAGCGAACGTCGAAGTCACTTTCACTGCGTGCGCTAAGGTTTCACTGTGGCAAGCGACGCATTGGCGCTCCCACTGGCCGATACCCGCCATGTCCCAACGACACATCCAAGCGTTTGGATCGACGTTGTCGATTTCGCTTACACCGATGTCGTTATCCAGTGGTGCACGGAAGAAGTTATCTTGCAGTGCTGCAAGCATTTGTGCTTCACCATCGACATGCCAATCGGTCATCAAGCCAGTTTGGCTATCCCAACGCCATTGATGTTTTTCATCCAAGCTAGACACTAAAACGGTGTTGTCTTGCTGCGTTAGCATTGGCGCTGGTTGCGTTTCCAATGTTGGCAGAGCAAGGCCTGCTGTATTGCGTAGTGACATTTGCTCAGAAGCAACGACGTGTTCTACGTCTGCCCAAGGTGTTGCAGCAATCAGAGTAATGTCGGTATTTAAGTGGTATTGCGCTTCCGCTTTCGGCGTGAAGTTAAGGGCAATCTCAATACTTGCTTGGCTATCCGCTTCTACGTTAAGCGCCAATGAACCCGTTTGGATAACTTTGCCATCTTCCAACAGAGACCAGTTCAATTGCTCGTTATCGGTCGCTCGGAACAAGTTCTCGTTAGTCACCAACAGCGTACAAGCTTCTTTGGTTTGCTCTTGCAGTGACACAGTGATCATGCGTTGGCAGTATTTTGCTTCTTCCAACGTTGGATGAACCGTGCGATCTGGGAAGATCAAACCATTGATGCAGAACTGACGGTCATTGATTTCATCACCAAAGTCGCCGCCGTAAGCCCAGAAATGTTGGCCGTTTTCATCCCATTGGCTCAAGCCTTGATCGACCCAATCCCAAATAAAGCCGCCTTGTAGGCGAGGGTAATCGCGGAACGCATCCCAGTAATCATTAAAGCTACCCAGACTGTTGCCCATCGCATGTGCGTATTCACACAAAATCAAAGGACGAGTTTCATTTGGTAACGACACCCATTTCTTGATTGCCCATTTAGGCACGGCCTCGTCTTCAATGACTGTGTTCACACGCGCGTACATTGGCGCAATGATGTCGGTTGCTGTGGTGTTTGAACCGCCGCCTTCGTACTGTACTGGGCGAGAAGGGTCGTAGTTTTTAGACCAAGAGTACATGGCATTGTGGTTGCTGCCGTGACCGGATTCGTTACCTAAAGACCAGATGATGATTGAAGGGTGGTTCTTATCGCGCATCACCATCTGGGTGTAGCGACTCATGTAAGCGTGCGCCCATTGTGGATCGCTCGATAGGCGGTTCATTGGTTGCATGCCATGGGTTTCGATGTTCGCTTCATCGCACACGTACAAGCCGTATTGGTCACACAGTTCGTACCAACGAGGGTGGTTCGGGTAGTGCGCTGTACGTACCGCGTTGAAGTTGTATTGTTTCATCAAGCAGATGTCACGGATCATGTCTTCTTCCGTCATCACATGACCAAGCTCTGGGTGATGTTCGTGACGGTTCACGCCGCGGATCAACAAAGGCTTACCGTTTAGCTTCAATTGGCCATCGGTGATTTCGACTTTACGGAAGCCCACAGGGTACGCTTCGCTTTCTAAGTGCGTTCCGTCTTCATCCAATAGTGAAACGACTAAGCGGTAAAGGTTCGGTGTTTCCGCTGTCCATTTCTTTGGTTCGCGTACGTGCAATGTTTGAAAAACTACGTCATCCCATGTGCCACGTTCGTCAATGCGACGGTTGTGCGGACGGTCGATGCGTGGCTCTGTCACGGCTTGTTCGCCATCAAACAGCTGCACTTGAACTTGGTAGGTGTCAGGCGCAGAAATCGAAGTCACAACCGACAGTGAACCATCGCGGTAACACGCGTCTAAATCCGGAGTGATGAACACATCTTCAATACAGTGTTGTGGTTTAGACAGCAAAGTCACGTCGCGGAAGATACCACTTAGCCACCACATATCTTGGTCTTCTAGGTAGCTGCCATCACTCCAACGAATCACCATGACGGCTAGGCTGTTGTCACCCGCCACAAGGTAAGGCGTTAGGTCGAATTCGGAAGGCAGACGGCTGTCTTGACTGTAGCCAACCCAAGTGCCGTTACACCAAAGGTGGAAAGCTGAGTTCACGCCATCAAAGATAATGCGCTGCGTATTGACTAAGTCTTCTGCTGAAAGTGACACGGTAGTGCGGTAGCAACCCGTTGGGTTATCACTTGGTACAAACGGCGGGTTTACTTCGAATGGGTATTTCACGTTGGCGTAGATAGGCTTGTCGTAACCTTGCATTTGCCAGTTTGAAGGGACAGTAATCTCATCCCAGTCTTTGTCATTGAATTGTGACTCGATGAACTCGCCGTCAACTTGCGCTGGCGCATCAAACAGTTTGAATTTCCATTGTCCGTTCAGCGATTGGCGCTGGGCTTGAATACCGTCGCGGGCATGGTCAATATCGCGGAAACTGGAAAGAGGGCTGTGAGCCTTAAGACAGTGAATGTTCACTGATTGCGGGTTTTCCCAGTCGCGTCTTTGGAGAATTTCTGAAAATGCCTTCATGGTTTTCCTACTTAACTTTTTGTTTCTAATCTTGTTTCGCTACGGAACTTGAATCCGCAGCGAGAGTGTCTTTGGTCTTGTTGTGAAGCTTTATTTCGCTAATTGCTTCACGAGATAATCTTTTGCTTGGGTAAAGCCTTGCTCAGCTGCTTGGTTGGCAATCGCCGCAGCTTGTTTTATGTCGTTGTCTTTGAGCGCTGCATCGATTTGAGATTGGTACAATGTCCATTCATCTTGTGCTTCAGGCGATGCGGCAAGGGTTAACTCTGCTTTTGCGGTGTCGTTGGTTTGTGTGCCCAATTCCGCCAAAAGCGTTAACACCGCGTTGTTGTCGGAGGCGCTCGCCGTGACATCAATAACGCCAAAAGGTTGGAACTGCGCAGTGAGCGGAAGCTGTTTACTGCCAATGACGTTTTGTGTTTCTGCGTAAACTTCTTCTGGGTGCTTGCGAGTCAATTCGGTGCCAAGCAGTGCCGAATCTGAAGCGATGACCACGTATTTCGCGCCATTAAGTTGTGGGTTTACCGTGATCATTTGTTCAACACGTTCTAAGCCGCGCATGCCCGTTGTGTGGTAGTTAAAGTCTTTCGCCGAGTAATTGGTTATAAGTTGCCATTTCGCGTCATAAATAAGAACGTTCGCAGCAAATAACGCATTGTTATCAACATAAGAGCGAACAAGTAGCGAGAATGGTGCGTCAGAAGTGATTTGATAGCTCATCACAGGGAGCGGTTTGGATGAAGCAGAATCTGAAGAAAGTAAAACCGCACTGCTCATGCTTGGCAGATTTGCATCCATAACCACCTGCTGGTGGAAAGGAATCGATAGGGCATTCAGAGGCAAAGCATCTAACGTTGAGCAACATTGTGGTAGGCTCAAATCGGTATTGAAGGTTTGCTCTGGTAATCCACTGCATGCGCCAAGAGACAGAGCCATGAATAGAGTTGCTAGCGGTTTTAGTTTCATCTGCGTTGTCCTTTGTGGGGGGAGCGTATTACTCACCCCCGTTGGGTTCATAAATAGTAGCGGGTTTGAATTACCACCATGTTTCGACGTTAAAGCCGAAGGTGATTTCGTCGACGTTTTGTCCACCATTGCTGCGAGCATGGCCGTAGACTTCGCCGCCACGGTTCCACTCATCGGTTTTCTCTGAGTAGGTCGCGAACAAGCGCAGTGATGGACGAGCCCAAACGCCTTTACCTGCTTGGAACATTTGCGCCACCGTTACTTTGTACATGTCGTTGGTGCCAGCGCCGTTTTGTGCTTCTACTGATTCGTAGCCAACTTCAAGTGCGGTTGCCATGTATTCTGTCCAGCTGTACTGAGGACGAGCGCCTACGCTGAACCATTTCTCACCTTCGTTGTTATCCAGGTTTTTGTCTTGGTAAGCGATGGAGTACATCACTTGGAAATCTTCATTCACGTTAAGATCGCCAGAGTTGAAAATACGCCAGCTGTAACCATCGTGTTCAACGCCTGTGTTGTATTTACGGTTTGAGCCGCCTTCAGCACTCATCAAACCGCCCGCAAGGGCATCTGTACCGTATTGGAAAGCGAATGTGTTTGAACCATAGTTCCAAGCTTGACGGTAAAGTGCAGAAAGCATGGCGCCAGAAGTGGTGATGTCACTTTCGTCATAGCTAGAGTTTTGCGTGAACACGTAGTTCAAACCGACCGTAAGATCTGCACTGTCGCTCAGTTCAATGCCGCTCAAACGTGCGTCGATGTTGTGTAAGCTGCGGCCATCTGCGCTAGAGTTTGGCGCCATCCATGCGATGTGGCCTTTAGCAAAGCCAAGATCCCAGTTTTCAATACCGATACCTGTGCTCGATGTGTCCCAGTATTTAATGTCGATCATGTGCACTTCATGACGGCGGTAAAAACGTTCGCCCGCCCAAACGGTGGCATCTGCTTGGCCTTCAAACAGACCATGACCTGCTGACCACATTTGGATCAAGCTAACGTCACCCCAGCTTTCGCCACTACCAAGGTAAAGTGTGGTATCAAAGTACGCGTCGCCTTGTTGCCAAACGTCGGCTTTGAGGCCCGCTTCCCACCAGTTCAGCTCGTTACCCAAACGGTAGTTACCGTAACCTTGACCAGCACGAATCACATCGTTGCGTTCGCCTTTGCCACCATTGTGTTCATCGTTATCGGTGTAAATGTTGCCCCACTTGGCGTAGCCAAAGTAAGTGATGTTCTCCACTGCAGTCATACCAGCAAGCGGTGCTAGGGCGAGGGTTAACCCAAGCGCTCTTACAAGCGTCTTTTGTTTCATGAAGTGTCTCCATTCTATTTTTATGGATTTATTTTTTATTGGTTTGAGTCCTAACTCGCTGCGCAGTGTAAATAAACTCTGGAAACGTTTTCATGATGAGGTTGGCATTTTTGTCGTAATGAGGGGTTTATTACTATTTTGTGTGATTTTGATCTCTTAAATTGAGCTTTTAAGCGCGATTTAAGATTGATTTCTGACCGTTTGAGTTGGAATCGTTTACTTGGGTTGGGCGGTGTTTGGGTTTGGATAATGGGGTCGATGTTATTTAAGGTGATGATTTAAATTGGATTTTTCTAAGAAAAGGAAGTTGTTAGAAAGAAGAGGAAAGAGAGCCCAATTGAAATCAACTGGGCATGTGAGACAAGGAAGCATATACAACAAGTGGTTCGCGGGCGCACTGCACACGAGCATTTGCAGTATCGTCAAACTGGGATTTTGAGTTAGGACCCAAGAGAGACACTTCATAAAGAATCTCGAAGCCTCAAGAATACGGTTGTCGGTTAACCACTTCAAGAGGTGAGGAGTTCAACTGAGCGGTCTGTAACCTTATTTATGATTTTGTTGTTGTAAGGTAATGAATTAAATAACGAAAAATTCTTTATAAATCAGTTTGGTATTCGAATTTACGTGCAGTGCTTTAAAGAACTCGGTCACCAAAGAATCTGAGATTTTTGGAGCTGATCGCTGCGTAATATAAGAAGGAATAAGGCATAGCGGGCGATGACACAAGTTTGAAAAAACAACTGTAAACGTTTCCATGATTTTGGCGTGGCTCACAGATTCTTTTGTATTTTTCATTATGATGCAGCGTAATTTCCAGTTTCAAGGTAAGACAAGATGACGGACAAAACACTGATTGAGCTAACCGGTCAGCAAACTCAATTGATTGTAGAGTTGGGCGAATATGGAGAGATTCTGCATTGGGGACAAAAAGTAAGTGGTGACCTTAATGGTTTCCGCATGGCTTTACATCGTCCCGTGCCATACGGTCGTTTGGACAGCGACGTATCCATGACTCTACACCCAGAGCTTGGTCGTGGCGTTTTTAGCAGCCCAGGTGTGGAAGGGCATCGCGATGGTCAAGATTGGGCTCCAGTGTTTGTCATCTCCCATATTGAACAACAGCAAGACAGTATTGTGATTGAGAGCGAAGATGCGATCGCAGGTCTTCGTTTACAAACCGAGCTTAAGCTTGATAGCAACGATGTAGTGAAAACTCGTCACACGCTCACCAATAAGAAAGCGGGTATTTATCATGTGAACCGTCTTGCCAATACGTTGCCTTTGCCAGCTCGTGCGAATGAGTTGATGACTTACTACGGCCGCTGGGTTCATGAGTTCCAAACGGTGCGCCAGCCATTGCTGCAAGGCGGCTATCAACAAGAAAACCGTCGCGGGCGTACTTCTCATGAGCATTATCCTGCACTTGTTGTCGGCACAACTCACTTTGATGAAATGAATGGCGATGTGTGGGGCTTCCATTTCGCATGGAGTGGTAACCACAGATTGCGTGTAGACGTGAAAGCCGATGGCCGTCGTTACATGCAGGCTGAAGTTATTTACCTGCCTGGTGAAGTGGCGCTAAAAGAAGGGGAAAGCATTACGACGCCTTGGCTGTACGCGAGCCACAGTAATTGTGGTTTGAATGGTATGAGCCATCACTTCCACTCTCATGTGCGTGAAACGATTTTGCCGAGTGATTTCACCGAAAAACCTCGCCCAATCCACCTCAACACGTGGGAAGGCATCTACTTCGACCACGATCCAGAATACATCATGTCGATGGCAACTCAGTCGGCAGAGATGGGTGTAGAACGCTTTATCATTGATGATGGCTGGTTCAAAGGGCGCAACGGTGACAAAGCAGGGCTAGGGGATTGGTTCCTGTGTGAAGCTAAGTACCCAAATGGCTTGCACCCGATTGTGGAACACGTAAATAAATTGGGCATGGAATTCGGCTTGTGGTTTGAGCCAGAGATGATCAACAAAGATTCCGAATTGTTCCGTACGCATCCTGATTGGTTGTTGGCTGTAAACGGTTACGATCAGCCAACCGGTCGCAACCAATACGTGATTAACCTGCAAAACGATGATGCGTTTAACTTCTTGTTTGAGCGATTGGATCACTTCCTCTCGACTTACAATATCGCTTACATCAAATGGGATATGAACCGTGAAGTGGTTCAGCCAGCGCACTTAGGTCAGGCTGCGGCGCACAATCAAACCCAACGTTACTACCAGTTAGTTGATAAAGTTCGTGAAAAGCACCCGAAAGTGGAGATTGAATCTTGTGCGGCAGGTGGTGGTCGTATTGATTTTGAGGTTCTGAAACGCACGCATCGATTCTGGGCTTCAGACAATAACGACGCACTTGAGCGTCAAACCATTCAACGCGGTATGAGCTACTTCTTCCCGCCAGAAGTGATGGGCAGCCATATTGGTGCAAGCCATTGTCATAGCACGCGCCGTCGTCACAGCATCGAGTTCCGTGGGCTTACGGCACTGTTCGGTCATATGGGGATTGAACTTGACCCAGTGAAAGAAGAACAAGCGGAAAAAGAAGGCTTTGAGCGCTACATCAAGCTGCACAAGATGCTGCGCCCATTGCTACACAGCGGCAGAACTTGGCGAATCCCAACGGACGATAAAGCACATCAAATTCATGCGGTTGTTTCAAACGATCAATCGGAAGCGGTGGTGATGATCGCTCAGCTCGCGATGCCAACGAACTCTTTAAGTGGGCATTTGCGTGTACCGGGCCTGGATCCACAAGCGACATATCGAGTGACGGTATTGGATAAACCGTCTAACTACGATGACATCGTGAATTACCAACCGCCTTGGACTGAATCCGGTTGTGAGCTATCTGGCGCATGGTGTGGGGAGGTTGGCTTAACCATGCCAATCCTTGACGCGGAAAGTGCCATGTTGGTGAAGTTCGAACGTATTCACTAAGTCATATCTATTTAGAACCTTGCCTATTTAAAATCATGGCTATTTAGACGATTTCATCGTTTCTCATTGGTTTTCTATCGCCGTACAGACATCAGGTTTGTACGGCTTTTTGCGTTGGTTTTAATTGGTCGTTTTGAAATCGTTCTCATACTTAATGAGCGTAAAGTGTTGATAAAATGGCGTAAATAACACGATCTCCTCACATTAATAGGTCTAAATATTGTTCGATGTCTCATTTTTAAAACTTGCCTGTAAACGTTTCCATAAAGCGGTTTTTGATCACAGTAAGGCATTCAGTGTGTGAGTAGCATTAGCATCGAAATATAAATAAAAGACGTCGACGTTATGAATTCTAGTTAGGGGAATGAATAGCAGTACGACACTAAGGAACTATTATGTCTGATAAAATTACGCTACAAACCAAGCTGTCCTACGGCCTTGGCGCACTCGGTAAAGACTTTGCCTGTGCACCTATCTACATCTTCTTAATGTTCTACTTCACTGACGTAGCCGGCTTGTCTGCTGCTTTCGTTGGTACCATCTTCTTAGCCGCTCGTATTATTGATGCGATTACTGACCCAATGATGGGTGTGATCGTGGACAACACGCGCTCAAAATTCGGTAAATTCCGTCCTTGGATTGTGATTGGTACGTTATTAAACGCAGTAGTACTGGTTGGCCTTTTCAGTACTCACATGTTTGAAGGTACTACGCTTTACATCTACGCAGCAGCGGCATACATCCTTTGGGGTCTAACGTACACCATTATGGATATCCCTTACTGGTCAATGATTCCGGCGCTATCAAGCTCTCGCCAAGAACGTGAAAAGTTGGTGGTATGGCCACGTCTGTTCGCGAGCCTTGCATGGTTCATTACTGGTACTTACGGTCTGCACATCGTGGGCGAGTTAGGTAACGGCAACCAAGGCGACGGTTTCTTCAATGTTGCGATGCTGATTGCGGTTCTGTTTGTGATGAGCGCATTCTTGATTGCTCGTAACGTAAAAGAGAAAGCGGCGCCAGCTAACGCAAAACCAGCAGAGAAATTCAGCTTCAAAGACGTTTTGACTATCATCGGTAAAAACGACCAGCTTAAAGCGCTAATCGGCACGGTTCTGTCTTTCCAAATTGCGAACCTATTGGTTGGTGGCTTTGCGATTTACTACTTCTCTTACGCACTGGGTAACGCAGAGCTGTTCCCAGTTTACATGGCGGTCGCAGGCGCGGCAGAAGTCGCGGGTGTGTTCTTATTCCCACGTCTTGCGGCATTCCTTCCACGTAAGCTTCTATGGCCTATCGCGTGTGGCTTCCCAATTCTGTCTTGTGTACTTCTTCTATTGATGGGCTTTATCGCTCCAGCTAACGCGCTAATGATTGGTATGGCGGGTGCAGCAATTAAGTTTGGCGTGGGTATTGCGAACGCGCTGCAAACTGTAATGCTGGCTGACGTTGTGGACTACGGTGAGCACAAAACAGGTCGTCGTAGCGAGAGCGTTATCTTCTCAGTACAAACCATGCTTGTGAAATTCGCAGGCGCAGCTGGTGGCTTCATCGTGGGTGTTGGTCTGTCTGTTGTGGGTTACGTACCAAACGTAGAGCAATCAGCAAGCACCATTATGGGCTTAGAATTTATGATGATTGGTCTACCTGCCATCATGATGACCATCAGTGGCGTGATTTACCAACGTTACTACCATCTACACGAAGGCTTCAACAAAGAAGAAGCAGAGCAACAAACTCAAGTTGAAAGCGAAAGCGTTCCAGCACAAGCATAATTGTTACATTTTCACTTAAGTACCCCAACTCAATTTAGTCACTAAGATAAAGCGCCTCCCGATGGAGGCGTTTTTGTTTGCTTCCATAAAATTTCGTGATTGGCTTAAATTCAATTTTTAGACAATAATTTCAGTTGGTTAAAGGATTGAGGTGCTTGGATTACTCCAAGCTGAAACGATGAAGAAACGTAAACGGATTTCGTTAAGGACAGTGCTAGGGTTGATGTTTGTCTTCTGTACCCTAGTGACAGCAGGTGTGGCGATTACTTTGCAATACCATTTTGCAAGGAAAACTGAGCTGCAACACACCCTCACCCGATACCAAACCATCGCGACAGGTGTATCGAGTCATTTATCTAATCTACAAAACTTAGCTGAGAACGTGGCAAGAAGCGGCGCGCAGCTAGTGTCGCTTATCGGGGTAGATACGCCCGAAGAGAACATCATTATCCCTTTGTCTAAATTGTTGGTAAGAGAACCCGGCATTCATAGTATTTTTGTTGCCAAAGCGAACAACGACTTCTTCCAGTTGATCAACCTTTCCTCAGAGGAAGTTCGTTCACGCATAGGTGCTCAACCAGGGGACAAGTGGTTGTTGATCGCGCATAGCGGGGTGAAGCGAGATCGCCGTAAGGTAAGTATTTACTATGATGAAAACTTTGTATCACGCCACGCTTTAGATGAGTTTAGTAACTTCATCCCGACTCAACGCAGCTGGTTTGAAAATGCTGACCATGATGACATTTACAATACTTCTCCTTATTTGTTCAACACTCTAAAAGTATCTGGGGAAACCTTTTCCATTAAGGTGCCAGAATCCGATACTGTGGTAGGTGTGGACATTCTTCTCTCCTCGTTAGAGGCGCAACTCACCAACCGTTTTGTCGAAAACAAGAAAGCGCCAGAAGCGGAGGCGTTTATCTATCAAGCCAATGGCCGATTGATTGCAACTAACAAGATGGTCGACATCGAAGATCGCTTACCTTTGGTCTCTCCGGTGAACTTAACGGATGAGCAACGAGCACTGGTAGCACAAACGCCAGAGTTGAAAGTGTCGAACCAAAATAACTGGGCTCCGCTTGATTACACCGTTGGCGGTCGCCCAAATGGCTTCTCGATTGATATATTCAAGATGATTTCTGAAATGACCGGCTTAAAGTTTAAGTTTGTGAACGGTCGAAGTTGGAATGAGCTCGTCAACGATTTTAAAAATGGCAATATCGATATTCTTCAATCGATTGCCGACCAAGATGAGTTTTCCAGCATTGGTGTAGTCGGTGAACCTCTTTATCACGCAAAGTTTGCGTTACTCACCACAGAAGAGAACAAGCACATCAATACCTTAGAGCAAGTGAAGAACGACAGAATTGGTTTACTGAAAGGTTGGAGCATTCAAGATGACTTGCTAGAAGCTTATCCGCAAATGACCATCGTAAATTACGCTTCTTTTCACGATGCGATCGACGGGGTACTGAACGGTGACATCGTAGCTGTGCTCGATATCCGTCAAATATTGGCCAATAAAATACGCGAAACATTTCGTCAGAACTTAGCCATCACTTTGGTTAAGGATTCAAACCTCTCCAACGCGTTTTACTACTTGGCGAATGAGGAACAAAGACCTTTAGTTGAGATAATTAACCGCGCTATTGACGCGATTACGCCAGAGCAAAGAAAAGAGCTGCGTGAAAAATGGTTTGAGAGTAAGGCTGCAGTGTCGACCTATACCTTTACGCCATATGAAGAGCTGGTCAAATTTGCCAAAGATCCTAAGTTTATTAATTCCGTTCAACTAGTGACGATCAATGGGAAAGACAAGTATGTTTTTGTCTCCAAACTCACTCATAAGGAAGAGCGGTACTTTGCTGTTGTGATTCCACAGTCTTACGTTATGTCAGGCGTAAATGAAGTGACGCTATATGCTGTGGGCGCGTCCTTGTTTGTTCTTGCGTTGTTGATTCCCGTTGCATGGGAGATGGCGAAACCAATCTCTCAGCCAATCAATGCATTGAGAAAGCAAGTCAGATTTGTACGCGAACGCGAATACGACAAAGTGCAGCGTGTTCACTCTCGCATTGAAGAAATTCATCAACTTGGTCTTTCGCTGATGCGAGGCAGCAACTCGCTTAAGCAATTTGAACAAAGGCAAAATGAGTTTTTTGATTCCGTGATTCAACTTATCGCACGCGCCATCGATGAAAAGTCACATTATACGGCCGGTCACTGTAACCGTGTGCCGGAGATTGCGTTGATGCTTGCGGAAGAGGCAGAGAAATCTGACCAAGGCGTGTTTGGAGCTTTTGAGTTTGCCAATGACGAGGAGCGCCGTGAATTCCGCATTGCCGCTTGGCTTCATGATTGCGGTAAGATCGCCACGCCAGAATATGTGGTAGATAAAGGCAGTAAGCTAGAAACCAACTACAACCGCATTCACGAAGTTCGCATGCGATTCGAAGTACTGTGGCGAGATGCGCAGATTCAATATCTACTCAAAAAGCTAAAAACTATGGGTGTGGATGAGCAACCCGAGCAAGCACTGGAACAAGAATTTGCTGCGCTGAAAGAAGAGTTCGAATTTGTCGCCAATACGAACGTGGGGGCGGAGTTTATGTCGGATCAAGACATTGAACGTTTGCACAAGTTGGCTGAGAAAGAGTGGACGCGTTACTTCGATTGTGGACTTGGTTTATCGCCATTAGAAGAAACGCGTTATCAACCACAACCAACGCCAGCAACAGAAAAGCTGCTTTCTGATCGTCCTGAGCATGTGATTGAGCGTGAACAGCCGTTTGATCTCGACCCTGAGTTTGGCATCAATATGACGGTGCCAGAAAAGCTCTACAACCATGGCGAACTGTATAACTTGGCCGTGCAGCGCGGTACGTTGTCAGCAGAAGAGCGCTTTAAGATTAATGAGCACATGATCAGCGGAATCAAGATGCTCGAAAGCATTCCGTTCCCACCCGAACTTGAGCGCGTTCCTCGCTACGCTACTACGCACCACGAGGCAATGGAAGGCTTTGGTTATCCGAGAGGTTTGATGGGAGAGGAACTATCGATCCCTGAACGCATTCTGGCGGTAGCGGATATTTTCGAAGCGTTAACCGCGGCAGATCGACCTTACAAGAAAGCCAAGTCCTTGAGTGAGGCAATCAGTATTATGTCGAAAATGGCACTCGGTGGGCACATTGATAAAGACGTATTTAAGCTGCTTTTAACCAGTGGCGCTTACCTAAGTTACGCCAAGCGCTATCTGCCAGATGAGCTTATTGATGATGTCGATATAGAGGGGTATCTAGAGAAGCTATCTTAGCTTTCATCAGGTTTTAAAAAGTGCGTAAGTGCTTCGGTTCTTACGCACTTTTTTATGCGCCAAACTTAAACATCAAACTCCTGCTCAAATTTGGCTTTAACGAAGTCGATGAAGGTGCGCAGGCGTTTCGGTTGATAACGGTCGCGATGGAAAATTGCAGACAAAGGAACAGAAGGGATTTCCCACTCTGGCATCACTTTAACCAGTTGGCCTTGTTTGACCTCTTCGTCGCAGTAACTTAATGGCACACGGATAATTCCGTTACCGTGCAGTGCGCCCATCACAAGTGCTCGGCCGTTTTTACAACGCAGATTGCCTTTCACGATGACGTCACTGTGTTCTTTCGGGTTAGCAACGTTACGGTAGCTCCAGCGAGTGACGGAGCCAGTCAGAGTCCGGTGTTTTGCCAGTTCTTTTGGTGTCACTGGTTCCCCATGCGTTTTGAGGTAGTTCGGGCTTGCCAGCGTCACCATATCAATCATCATCAGTTTACGTGCGACGAATCCTGCGTCTTCCAACTCGCCCATGCGAATCGCCACGTCGAATTGGTCCTCAATCAGGTCAATTCGTGGTGAAGAGAAATCCAAATCTACGGTGATATTCGGGTATTCCAACATGAACTCATTGACGTATTTGGCAATGATGTCCTCGCCGATATAGCCACCCACGCAGTTTACGCGAATCAAGCCTCGAACTTCTTGAGTGTCGTCGACTGCGGCGATCAACGCTTGGTCGATATCGCGCAGAGCTTTCTCACACTCTTGGTAAAAACGTTCACCAGCATGGGTCAAACGCAGAGTACGCGTGGTGCGAGTTAGTAAGGTCACGCCCATTTGTGCTTCAAGACCACTGATTTGGCGAGACACATGAGAACGAGAGACGGAAAGCGCTTCTGCCGCTTTGGTGAAGTTACCCAGTTGAGCGATCAAAACGAAGGAGCGAATATCAGCAAGATTAACTTTATTGAGCATGTTGAATTATTTACAGAAACGGTAGTCATAAGACTATCACAGTTAATTACGAAAACGCGCTGTTCAAAAAATCATACTACTTGAGGTTTATATTAACTTGCGTATGATTTCCCGCGTTTCCACATTTATCGAAGTTAGAATGCACTCATCCACTTTACAATCTGCTGCGTCCCGACAACAGGGCAAATGGCTCCTAGCGCTAATAGGCTGGGTGATTGTGGTGTGCCTGATGAAAAATTCCGGCTTGATGTTCAGTTGTGCCATGCAATATGACGCAAGCTCGACTTCTGCGGTTGTTGGCGATGAAGTTAAAATCGTAAAAGCAGAAAGTGGGCATGACACGAGTAAATGTGAGTTGTCTGAAAAGCTGATTCAATTTGCTCAGCAACAACTGGAAACCTTGGTCGTTGTTTTGTTTGTTGGCATCCTCGCGCTTGTCGTGTGGCGCTGTTGTGCGTTCGCCAGCAAAAGACAATGGACCGAACCGATAGTCCAAAAGTATCGAGTCCATCTCACCCTGTGTGTATTCCGCGAATGACAAGTGATTTCTGACGAGTTTCGAATCGTCAGTCTTTTTCTACACTTGTTTTTAACTAGGAATAACTATGAACCACATGAAAAAAACGACTCAAGCCGCGTTGATGCTTATCATGACGCTGGCGCTGAGCTTATTCTCGCTAATTGCCCAAGCACAAACGACAGACACGGGATGGCTGACCAACCCACAGCATCCACCTGTGCAAACGCGCTTTGTCTTAACCGGACAACAAGATCCAAATACCAACACACTCACTGGTTACCTTGATGTCAAACTGACCGGTGATTGGAAAACTTACTGGCGCTCGCCGGGTGAGGGCGGTGTTGCACCTTCTATTGATTGGGAAAAATCACAAAACCTCACCAAAGTGGATTGGCAATGGCCGTACCCGCAGAAATACGAGCTGCTTGGTATCGAGACGCTAGGCTACAAAGGTGACACCGTCTTCCCAATGACGCTGCACGTCGAAGACATGAACAAACCAGTGACGATTGATGCGACGCTGACCCTGTCTTCATGTACCACCATTTGCGTACTAACCGATTACCACATTCAACTGTCTTTCCTACCTTCCGACCTACAAGTTGATGAAGGAGTGATGTTCACTTACGCGCAAGCGGTGAGCAGTGTGCCTCAAGCGTCGCCATTTGTTGAAGTGACAGAAGCAAATTGGGATGCAAACCAATCTAAGCTACAAATCAAACTGACTAACTCACAAGGTTGGCAAAAACCAGAAGTGTTGGTTGATGGCGTCGACGAAGCAACCAGCGATTACAGCTTCAAATTAGAAGGGCAGCATCAAGAGGGCAATACGCTTACCGCAAACTACTCAGTGAATACATGGTTGGGTGATGTAGAGCTGGATAACCAATCGGTTTACGTCTCAATCAAAGACAATAACTTACTGGCGCAAGAAACCGCGCAAGCAAAAGCAGGCGTTATCACGCAAACTTTGCCAAGTACGTCTTTGGTGAATATTTTCTTGTTCGCGTTACTCGGTGGTTTGATTCTCAACATCATGCCTTGTGTATTGCCAGTTCTCGGCATGAAGTTAAGCAGCATCGTAGCGGCACAAGGCGTTGAACGTCGTCAAATTCGTACTCAGTTCGTGGCTTCTTCGCTAGGTATTCTGACGTCGTTCTGGTTACTGGCTGGCTTTATCTTAGTGCTGAAGCTAACGGGTAATGCCATCGGTTGGGGTGTGCAATTTCAAAGCCCTTGGTTCTTAGGCTTAATGCTGTTGGTAACTGGACTGTTTGGTGCCAACATGCTTGGTTTGTTTGAAATTCGCCTGTCATCAGGTACCAACACTTGGTTAGCGTCGAAGGGCGATAACTCGCTATTTGGGCATTACGTGCAAGGTATGTTCGCGACTCTGTTAGCAACGCCTTGTTCAGCTCCTTTCCTTGGCACTGCGGTGGCGTTTGCACTGGGTGCAGACGTAGTAACTCTGTTTGCTATCTTCACTGCGTTAGCTCTGGGTATGGCACTGCCTTGGATCTTAGTGGCTATCTTCCCGGGGATTGCACTCAAGCTACCAAAGCCAGGCCAATGGATGAATGTCGTGAAAATCGTATTTGGCATCATGATGCTGGCAACCAGTGCTTGGTTATTGTCACTGATGGCGAATCACTTGCCGGTATTTTGGGTCATTCTGATCGGCTTGGTTGCGTTCATCGTTATCATGGCGCGTGTTAAGCGTATTTATGGCAATAAAGCGTTAGCGATTTCCGGCACGGTTTCGTTGATTTTGATTGCTGGTGGTCTGGTTCTAGGCAGTGTGACTGCCAATCACTGGGCGACGCCATTGCCAGAAGATTTGGCTTGGGAAAAACTGTCAAACGAAGCGATTGCAGACCACGTGAAGAATGGCCGGGTGGTGTTCGTCGATGTGACTGCCGATTGGTGTGTGACTTGTAAAGCCAACAAGATCGGTGTGATCTGGCAAGATCCGGTTTACTCACTGTTGCAAAGCCCTAACGTGGCGACACTGAAAGGCGATTGGACACATCCGAATGGCTCAGTGACCGACTTCTTGCGTGCACATGGTCGCTTTGGTGTGCCATTCAATATCGTTTATGGTCCAGCTGCGCCAGAGGGGATTCCTCTACCAGTGATTTTGACTGACGATGTAGTGGTGAAAGCCATCGAACAAGCGAGCGGAGGCACGATTAAGTGAACACAGTAAAAAAGCGCAAGTCGCTCAAATACTGGCTTAGTCAAGCGTTGCAAATGGTGCTCATGGTGACCGTGATTTCGGTCGCCATGGATTGGTACCGCACCAAAGACATCCCTAAAGAGCAAGCACCGCCTCTGAGTGCGATCATGGCCGATGGCGAGTTTGTCGATGTGATTGCCAAAAGTCATGAAGAACCAGTGGTTGTGTACTTTTGGGCAACTTGGTGTCCGGCGTGTAAGTTTGTTAGCCCAAGCGTGAGTTGGTTAAGCGATGACTATGAAGTGGTTGCAGTATCCGGCGCATCCGGACCGGAAGAGCGCGTACAAAAGTTCATGCAGGCAAAAGACTACCAGTTCGACAACATCAACGATCCGAAAAGCAGCATTATGCAAGAATGGAGCATCAGCGTGACGCCGACTATCTATGTATTAAAAGATGGAAAGGTAAGCTCAATCACCACAGGTGTTACGACACCAATAGGCATTTTAGCAAGGATCTGGATGGCCTAAATCAATGTGTAGCATGTCGACTTTTTTCACGCTTTTACAATAACATAGGTGTTTAAGTGAATATGGCGTGCTACATTGGCAGCGTTCAATGATAAAGGAGGGATCATGGACGTTGCCAAAATGTATGATGAAGTATCTGAGCGCTATCAGAAGCTAATTAAAGACAGCCAATACGTTGGCCCACATTGGGTAGATGAAAAGTTAAAAACACTCGATCTCAAACAAGTCTCTGCTCTCGATTTGGCTTGTGCCACAGGCAGTATCGGGGAGGTCATCAAAACACATTATCCAGAAGCTACTCTTCACGGCTTGGACATTTCATCCAAAATGGTCGATAAAGCACGCGAGACAAACTTTTATCAAAGCGTCAGCGTTCATAACCTAGACCAACCTTTCTCTCCGATTTTCAATCAAACCTTCGACATCATTACCGCACTCGGTTTCACGGAATTCCTTACCAATCCCCAATCGCTACTTCAATGCGTTGCCAACAAGCTCAATGCTGAAGGACGCTGTTTTATCAGTTTCCAATGTCACGACCCAGATGGAAAAGACCTACCGAGAAATACCTACAGCGGCACGGTGGAACATACGGCTTACACCGAGAGTGAGGTCCGTGAGTTCAGCCAAAATGCAGGGCTTGAAGTCATGTCTTTAGAAAACCTCGTCGGCTACACATCAGGTGCAGGTTATGTATGTCGATACCTGCTCTTAGAGCTAAGAAAGCCAAGTTAATCAACTTTCGGGAAGAACACCATGCAAGGATATCGCATTAGCACTGCCTTTGAAGAGATGGATCTGGATTGCATCCATCAGTTCATTTCACAGAGCTATTGGGCGAAAGGAGTGCCGAAAGACACGCTAGATAAAGCGGTGAGAAACTCCTTTTGTTTCGGCGCGTTTACTGAGTCAAATCAACAAATCGCGTTTGCTCGCCTTATTACTGACAAAACCACCTTCGCTTATCTTGCGGATGTTTTCGTGCTCCCTGAGTTTCGTGGGCAAGGCATTAGTAAATGGTTAGTTTCTGAAATCGTGTCCCATCCAGATCTTCAAGGTTTACGCAGAATGATGCTTGCGACGCGTGATGCTCATGGCCTGTATGAACAGTACGGCTTTAAGCCTATCGAGCCCGTCGAGAACTTTATGCAGATATGGCGGCCAGAGGTCTATCGAGATAACACGGATTGATTCAGCAAAATAGAGGAAAGCTGCTAATTATCTTCTATATTGAATTCAGAGAGTTACAGATAAAAAGGATGACGATGTTTCACTGTAAAAAGTTAGGTTTATTTACGGCGTTTTTATCAACCGTTGCAGCAGACGTCTGCGCAGAAGAAAAGCGCTTTTCTGCTCATGAAGACAACTATTTATTACCGTTTTATACCGAGTCTAAGGTAAACCAAGCACGCTTTGCTCCAACCAATCCAAATGGGCACGACGCAAAGGACGTGTTGGTCCAGTTCCAAATAAGCATGAAGTATAAACTCTTAGTGTTTGGGGATGATGGCTTATTTGTCGCCTATACCCAGCGCTCAAATTGGGAAGCGTACGATGACTCAGCATACTTTAGAGACGATCAATACAACCCTGCTATTTTTTATCGTTGGAACTTAAACCCTTGGCGTATTTCGCTTGGTTTTGAGCATCAATCCAATGGTGCGGGTGGCAGCGACGAAGTCAGTTGGAATCGCGTCTATCTCGATAACAAATGGCGCTTTGAGTCTGGCTTTGTTCGTTTTAAAACTTGGTTTGATGTTGGTAGCAATCATTACAATCCAGATATTGTGGATTTCCTTGGCTATGGCGAGCTAGAAGCGGCTTGGATTTCTGAAAATGATCACAAACTGAAACTCACCGTATCGAATCTTTTTACTGAAGGCTGGGAAAAGGGTTTCTATCGCGCATCTTGGAACTTCCCCGTTTATCAGGGGTTAAGAGGTTATATGAAGGCAGAAACGGGTTACGGTCTCACAATCTCAAATTACAACTTCGATGAAAGCGCGTTTGGGGTTGGCTTTGCATTCGACTTTTAGCGCCCACTCTTTAACGTCCAAAAACGTTTTTGAGAAGGAAGTGAATGAAACTTGAAGCGCAATACGTGGCAATTCGTCACGTTGAAGAATCGGATGCTGTGCCTCTCTTTGATCATTACCTCGGTGATGAGAAAGCCTGTTTGTATCTAAACCGACAAGCGCATCTAAGCTCAACTCAAACATTGCAATCTATTAACAGATGGCGAAGCCAGTACAAGTTGGCTAACCCTAATATCTTGGTACTCGCAATCGAAGAAATCGCCTCTCAAGTCCCCATTGGTTGCTTGGTGTTAATCCCTGAAAAAAGCAGTAGCGAAATTCATTTTGGTATCTCTAGAAACTATCAAGGTAAAGGGTATGCGACTCAGGCTTGTATGCTAGGTATAGAGTATCTAAAAAGTATCGGAGTCGAGGAGGTCCATACAGCTCCTCATATCGATCATCAAGCCAGCATTCGCGTGCTCGAAAAATGTGGATTTAAGAAACAAGGCTTGCTGAAAGAGTATGCGGTTTTTCCTGCCCTTAGCGACGAACCTCAGGATTGTTGGAATATGTTTTTGAACAACTAGCAGCTCACACTTCATGCTTGGGCTTCTTCTATCTAGGAGCAATGTAGCGTTATCTCCCTAAACCTATCCCCTTGAGTAATCCTCCAGTTAAGTGCTGTTAAATTGGAATCATTGTCACTGTGTAACTTTCTAATTGTGTAATCACATTTTAATTTTTGACGTTGATATGATTATAACTAGTGTGTAAGTAAACGATTGCCTAGTGATTCTGAGCGTTTTATAAAATCGATATTATTGATGATTAGTCACTGCTTTAAGATGAAGTTTCCGCTTCTTTTGTAGAGTGTTACTTCATGCCTAATCTTGATGAACTAAAAAGTAAAACCAGTACGGGTGGAGGCTACAAGCCCGTTGATGACACCGTAAAACCGCCACCAAAGCCTCCGGAATTAGAACAAACGGTTCAAGAACGCCTCGAGCGGCAACGAAGAGAGCGTAAAGAAGAGTTAACCTACAAAGCAGAAGATGAAGAGCGTTGGGCTGCGAATCGTGAGCGAGCGGCTCAGAGTTCTGCTGCAACTAGCTCTAAAACAGCTCCACCGCCACCTCCTCCGCCAAGAATGGCACCGCCACCGCCGCCTCCTCCGGCAGGAGGTATGCCACCACCACCGCCTCCGATAGGGGGAGGGGCTCCACCACCTCCGCCAGGGCCAGGTGCACCGCCACCACCACCAGGAGCGAAGAAAGCGGCACCGGTCGATGATGAGAAAGAGTTTGTCCCAATCGTACTGAGCAAGCCAGAGATGGCTGGGGATAAGGCATCAGAGACGTGGAAAACGGAAGATTACGTTGATGTAGATCGTTTGAATGCGAAAATCAGTGCGTTGTTCGGCATACCAAATCCGGGAGTGAAGGTTGAGAGCGTATCTCATGAAGAGATGTTCAATAAGATAAAAGCGCAGCCGGGTTACGGAAATATGGAATTCAACCATGAGCAATTGAATGTAAACCCAGCAGCATGGACATCGCCTGATGGCACTATCTATATGGGAACAACCGCGCCGGATTATTCGTCTGGAGGCAAACTTGACGCTGCCAAGATTCGATCGACTATTGTTCACGAAAGTTTGCATGCTTCTTCGTGCAAGCACACAGGATTTCAGGGGCCAGAAAGTTTGGCTGTACCCAACACCAACTACGATGAGTATGTGACGGACTATTTCGCCAAACAAGTTTACGACGAGCTGTTCCCTGGAGCGGTGTACAAAACCGCTTATTTCACCAAAAACCTTGGTGATAGGCCGATGCATTGGGGCGGCAACCTCGCGAAATTTATGGTGGACTCTGGCCATACTACAGAGAAAGAGCTTATCAATGCGTACTTCAAAACGGGCAAGACTCCGACACTCTCTGGAGAGAATCTAAATAAGTGGAAGAACTACGCTAAACAGGATCGCAATAAGCTCAAATATAAAGAGAAGAAGTAACAAAACTGAAACGGATTTGCTCTCTTCCTTGGCTCAATGCGTTTGATCAAGTCATCCAACGCGCGGCAACATTTGCCAGCGTTGGCCTTGTTTCTCTGTCATGTTGTAAATCACTCTCTAGTCACACAATTTCAATCAAGGCTTCCGAGATGAATGAAACCTCGTTATTGTCTCTGCGATTCATATAGTTCAACGCAGTAAGGAGACATTATGATCGTGACCACCTTGGTTGATAATTCACGCATAGAGGGGAGAGATGATCTCTGTGTTGAGCGTGGTTTATCGCTACACATTGAGACGTCGGGAATGAACATTCTCTTTGATATGGGGAGTGGACAAACGTTTTGTGACAACGCGCCTCGACTGAATGTGGATATCCAAGCCGTAGATTTTGGCGTTGTTTCTCACCGACACCATGACCATTGCAACGGTGCCTCTTATTTCCTTGAGCGGAATGAAACCGCGAAGATTTATTTAAAGGCATGTGGCGAGCAAGATTACTACTTTCGCGCCTTTGGTTTTAAGAACGATGTTGGCATCGATAAAGCGCTGTTAGAGAGCGCAAATAACCGTTTCGTACTGATTGATCGAAGGACAGAAGTTGCCCCCAATGTTCACGTGATTACCGAGATATGCGACCGCTTTCCACAACCAAAAGGCAACCAGTACCTGTATACCCAATCGCATGATGGCGGCTACGAGCAGGACACCTTCGAGCACGAATTGCTGCTTATTATCAAAGAAGAAGACGGCTTGGTTGTCTTTACGGGCTGTGCGCACAGCGGTGTGCTGAACATGATTGAAACCGCCACAGAGTTATTTCCAAACTGCCAAATCAAAGCGGTGGTGGGGGGCTTTCACCTTGTTGGTTTACCAGTATTGAATGGTATTGGTGGCACGAAAGACGATATTAGAGCATTGGGCAGAGCGCTGTCGGAATATCCGATTGATAAGTTTTACACCGGCCATTGCACAGGAATGAAAGCGTATGGCCTTTTAAAAGAAATACTAGGGGATCGTCTAGAGCATTTACCCACAGGTAGAAGCGTAAACCTATAAGTTTAGACTCATACGACTTAGTGGATTATCCATCTAGTTTATTGTCAATAGCACCTGACATAGCTATACCAAATACGACAAATTCGCGACATTAAAGCCGATATGATTCTAGAACTTTATGTTCATAAGATGGTCACAAGACTACACAAAAATAATCGGTATCAATAATGGCAAAAATTTGGCTTGTCTCTGCTGTGAGCGTTGCATTGCTTGGCGGCGGTGCATATTTTTATCTGCAATCTTCCACTCAACCAGAGGCGTTTCCAACGCTGGCGGTGGAAAAGGGAACCATTGAAAAACAAGCGGTAGCGGTCGGCAATATTGTCCCTGCACACTCGGTGTCTATTAAGTCGCAAATCGATGGCATCGTGGGCGAGATGTACGTGCAGGTCGGTGAAAAGGTCAAGCAAGGCCAAGCATTGATTAAGGTTCGCCCCAACCCGACGCCGCAAGCATTAACCGATGCATCAACAGATCTCATGCGCAGCGAAGCCGACTTAGAATCCGCTAAGCAAAAGCTGGCTAACCTTGAAAGCTTGGTGAAACAAGACATCATTCCAAACAACTACGACGAATACGTCAGCGCGCGCTCTGCAGTGAAATCCGCTCAAGCGAACGTACTGCAAAAGCGCCAGAATCTAGAATTGATTCGCAGTGGTGAAGCTTCCATTGGTGACGCCCGTTTAACCTCAACCATTTATGCACCAATCGATGGCACAGTATTAAACCGCAAAGTAGAAGTGGGTGAGCCAATCATCTCGACCGAATCCAGCCAAGCGGCGACAGAAATGATGTCTCTGGCAGACATGAACAGCCTGATCTTCAAAGGCAGCGTCAGCGAGCACGATGCCGCGCAGCTTTCCCCGGGCATGCCTGTATTACTTACCGTTGCGCCTTATCCTGATATGGAAATTTCCGGTGTGTTAACCAAAGTTGCGATCCAATCAGAGAACCTTAACTCGCCAGAAGGTAACGCGACGGCAAAAAGCTTTGATAACGGATTTGAAGTGGAAGTTGGTGACCTGAAGATCCCGAAAGAGATCTTACTGCGCTCGGGCTTCTCGTCCACAGCACAAATCACACTGAAGAAATCTGAGAACGTCTTAACCTTGCCAGAACGAGCACTGCAATTTGATGGAGATACACCAAACGTATTGATTCCAGATAGCTCAGAGCAAGGTTTCCACAAACAAAAAGTGAAACTTGGTTTGTCAGATGGCATCAACGTAGAAGTATTGGACGGCGTTAAGCTAGACGAAGAAATCATCGATAACAGCATGATGATGGGAGCCGCGCATGGCTAAGCGAAATCTATCTAAAATCGGATTTGCGATTCTGGCCGCCACACTCAGCTTACCGAGCTATGCCATCTCGATTGAACAAGCATGGCAACAGGCGAAGCAAAATGACCCGAACTACGAGAAAGCCAAAATTGGCGTTCAACTCGGCGAAGTGGGTGTTGATGCAAGCCGCAGCTCACTCTTACCCGGCTTAAGTGCGACGGCATCGGCGAATTGGAATGAATCCGCCGACAACACCAACAGTTATGGCGCATCGCTTTCTCAAACCATCTGGGACAGCAGCTTGTGGTCAGATTTGGATCAAGCCAATGCCAACTACATTAAATCTCAGCTAGAGCTCGCTCAGTCACACAATGAACTTGCACAAAGACTGCTCTCGTCTTATTTGGATGTGGCAAGCGCGCAGGGGGATCTGCAACTGGCGCAATCCAAACTGGAAGAAGGCAACAAACTGCTGAAGATCATCGAGAAGCGTTACCGAGCAGGTAAAGTGAAATCCGTTGATGTCGAAGAGATCCGTGCGACACAAGTTGCCGATAGAGCCGGTATTTTGAATGCGCGCTCAGATTTAGAAGTCAAACGAGCAGAGCTGGCGGCTTTGATCAACCAAGTTCCACAAGACGTTGACCAAATTCGCACTGACTCCCTTGTACAACCGCCAATGATGGTGGAATCGCAAGAACAATGGTTAAAGCTTGCTAAAGACAGCAGCCCTGAGTTGCTGGTGGCTGCACAGAACGTTAAAGCCAGTGAGTTTGCTAAAGACTCAGCCCAAGGCGGTTACTACCCAACGGTGAAAGGTAACGTTGGGTATAACGATGATGACCGACGCAAAGACGGCGAGTTCAGCGCAGGTATCACCCTAAGCGTGCCGATTGACTTGAACGGCGCAACGCGTGCCAGAGTGGACGAAGCGTCACTCAATACCCTCAGCGCAAAACAAGACTTACGTCGAGTCGAAATCGACATCCAAAAGCGCGTGATTCAGCAATTTACTCAAGTCGACATCAACTGGAATCAAGTCTTAATGGCGAACGAGCTGGTGACTTCTCGTGAGAAAGTGTTGCGCAGCAAAGAGAAACTTTACGATGCGGGCTTGTTAGAAGTCTCGGAAGTGATCAGTGCGCACAACAGTTTGTTTGAAGCGAAAAACAGCCTGCAAAACAACCTGTACAACTACTGGCGTCAGCGTATCGGCTTGTTGCAAACCGCAGGTAAGTTAGATGACGACACCATGGTACTGATCTCCCGAGCATTTAACTCATGATCCGTCTATTGCAACAAACGTTATTACAGCAAACCTTATTGCAGCAAACATGGCAAACACTGATGGCGCATCGCATGAAGAGCATGCTGGCCATCGTGGCTATTGCTTGGGGTGTGATCTCGGTTGTGGTGTTGATTGCATTGGGTGAAGGTTTTTATCGCCATCAAACTCAGCAGTTGTCGTTTATGGTCAACAACGTGCAAGTCGCCTTTCCGTCGAGCACCAGCAAACCTTGGCATGGCTTACCCCTGAGACGCCAGATCCAGATCCCGCAGGATAAGGTCGATATGATCGAACAATCGGGTTTTGTGAAACAAGCATCCAGTGTTTATGCCAAGTGGGATGCGAACGTCACCAATGAAAAAGGGCAGAACCTGACGAGCTTCGTCAGTGGCATTGACTCCCATTATTTCTCGTTGATTCAACGTAAGTTAGAGCAAGGTTCGCGTAACCTTTCACCCAGTGATATTGCCAACCACACCCGCGTTGCGATTTTGGGGGATCAAGTCGCTAGGATGGGGGGAATTCATGTCGGGCAAACCACCAAAGTCAATGGCATTCCATTTTTGGTGATCGGCATTATGAAAGACGAAGATGCGGGCATTTCATTTGGTGACAGTCGCAGAGTTTTCATCCCTCATACTACGTACCTTGATTTGTGGGATACCAAGCCTTGGATGCTGCTACTCAAGCCTGTCGACGGTATGGATGGCAACGCATTCCGACAAGCCATCGTTAACTTTTATGCCAAACAATTGCACTTTGACCCGACCGACAAAGAAGCGATTAACTTGCCAGACTTTAGCGAGGGAGCGGCGGTAATCACGGGTATTTTCCGCGGCATTCAAATCTTCCTGGGTGCAAGCGGCGCAATGACCATGGCCGTTGGTGCGCTTGGCGTTGCGAACATCATGTTCCTCTCTGTAACAGAGCGAACGCGAGAAATCGGTGTACGTTTGGCGATTGGCGCAACGCAAAAATCCATACTCAGCCAGTTCATCCTTGAAGGATTGTTATTGGTGGCCGTTGGTACCGCACTTGGCTTAATGGTGGCTTACTTGGTGGTCGCACTGCTCGGGTCTATGCATTTACCAGATTGGTTAGGTTTTCCTGTGATTACGCCAGATTCCATTACTTGGTCATTATTGGTGACTCTCGTTCTGGCGCTGCTGGCGTCTTACTTTCCGGCAAGGCGAGCATCGCGTCTCACCCCCGTAATAGCATTGAGTGCGAGGGCGTAAATATGTTGCTACCAATGAGACAAATCTTTCAGGAAATGGCAGCAGAAAAGCTGCGTTTGGGATTGACCATTCTTGCCGTTGCGTGGGCGACCCTATGTATCGCGGCCATGCTGGCGGTGGGCGAGGGCATACGCCAAGGCGTATTAAGAACAGCGCAAGATGGTAACGGGAACCTGATTTACTTAACCGGAGGCATGGCGACCGTCGATTATGGCGTGTTTCACCAAGGTAAGTTTCTCACCTTAAAAGCCGACGATACCGACGTAATTAAAGCCTTGCCTGAGGTGAAAAGTGTTGCGCCAACCGCCGTTTGGGATGAGCGCATTACAGTCGGTGATCGAGGAATATGGCAAAAGCCACTCGCGGTCACGACAGACTTTGCATCGATGACCAACTTAATCCCAATGGATGGCGGACGTTGGCTCAATCCACTTGATCAAAAAGAGATGCGTAAGGTTGTTGTGTTGGGCTATTCACTGGCTGCGGACTTGTTTAACCCTAATGAAGACTTCAGCTGGTTTGCCCCCGTGACACTGCAAACCAATCCTGTCGGTGAAAAGGTCAAGATTGGCAGTGAAGAGTTCACCGTAATTGGTGTGTTGAAGAAGAACAGCGCCGAAGTTGAGCAGGGTGACCAAATCAACTACGCCAGCTTTGTGCCTTTAGCCACGTGGCAACGCTTTCATACTAACGGCGATATCGGAGGCATCAACGTCGAGCCACAAGCTCATGCTGATCGTGAAAAACTGGCAAAGACCATTCGTCAGGTGATTGCTCGTAAACACGGCGCCAGTGTGAGTGATGAGCAAGTCGTCCAAGTGGAAGACATGTTCCTCAAACAGAAAAGCATGCAGCAGTTCTTGATTGGTTTACAAAGCTTTCTTGGGATCATCGGCTTTGTCACGCTGGCCGTGGCGGGCGTAGGGATTGCGAATGTCATGTACGCGACCGTAAAACGTTCCACCCGAGACATCGGTGTGCGCATGGCAGTCGGTGCCACGCCCACAGCCATTCGTCTTCACTACCTAGTGCAATCACTGATGACCATGATGCTCGGCGGTGTACTGGGGTTAGGTGTGACCTACGCGCTTGTATCGGCCATCAGCGCCATAAACCTAGAGGGCAACACCTTTTATGAACACCTTGGAAAACCCGTTCCTGAGCTGTCTTGGATCGTGGTTGCGATTGTGATTTCCACCTTGGTGTTTATTGGTGTCGCTTCTGCATGGCTGCCCGCAAACCGCGCCGCAAAAGTGAGCCCGTTGGAGGCACTGCAAAGTGAATAACAAGAATTCTGGAGACAAGATGTCGAACACGCCACTGGTTGATTTGACCAACATTTGTAAATACTACTCAAGCGGAGAGGCGGAAGTTCGTGCGCTAGATGGCGTCGACTTGACCATCAACCAAGGGGAATTTCTTTCCATTCTTGGTCCGTCTGGCTCGGGTAAATCGACTCTGATGAACATGCTGGGCTGCTTGGATAAACCGACCGATGGCCAATACCAATTGGGTGGTCAAAACGTCGCAAGTTTAAGCCCGAACGAACTAGCTGGTATTCGCAACCAAAAGATAGGCTTTGTCTTCCAAAGCTTTAACTTGTTGGAATACGCAACAGCATTGGATAACGTGGCACTGCCGTTGGTTTACTCTGGAATCAAAGCCAAAGAGCGCCGTCAACGCGCCGCTAAATTGCTAGAGCAAGTCGGACTAGGGGATCGCCTCGACCACAAACCAAACCAGCTTTCTGGTGGTCAAAAGCAGAGAGTGGCGATTGCAAGAGCCTTGGTCAACGATCCACAAATCATCTTAGCGGATGAGCCAACAGGGGCATTGGATTCAAAATCCGGCGCAGAGATTGAAGCCTTGTTCAATCAACTCCACGCTGAAGGCAGAACCTTGATCATCGTGACGCACGATAACGCCCTTGCAGAGCGCACCAAGCGCATCATCACCATCAAAGATGGCAAGGTAATTTCGGATAGAGTGCCGCAGTAACCGTCTCTATGTTTGCTAACACTCAACGCATAGGGAAATAAAGCTTGGAGGGCAATGATGGTTGCGAAAATCATCATTGCCCTCTACTCAAACAGAACCACTACAACGATTTCTTTGCCTCAAAAATACACCCTTCCCAAATCTCTTCAAACAAGCTCTCTGATCAAATCAACAAAACAACGACCATGACTAACAGCCCAACTTCATCGCTTTGGTTAACCTTGCTGCATACAAAAATAAACAAAGAAAGCAGGTAGTTATGCAAGGTATTACTAATATTTCCTCTATCAGTGGACCAATCATCTCTGCGCCAGTCAGCCAACCACAAAACCAAGGTCAACTTGGTGGCTTGAGCGCAAGCACGCAAATGACGCCAGATGCCATTCGCAACTTGATGCTGCAACAGATGAGTAGTGGTGCTACTGCAAACCCAGCACCAATCAGTTCGTTTTCTCTGCAAAGCGCGACACCAGAACAGAGCGCAGAGCCTCGCTCAAAGCTACAAAACTTCAAAACAGCGGTACAAACGCTGGGCGACCGTATTTTGCACGCTCTGGTTAGCACTAAAACCGCTTCATTGCGTAACTCGGCAGCAAAACACAACGGCGAAGTGACCATGCAAGTCTCTCAGGTAACGGGCAGCATCAAAAACGCCATCCTAAAAGACACCAACACCTCTGGCGGATGTTGTGAAGCACTGAGCGCTCACTGGATGAAGGCACGAGCAGAAGGCTCTAACCTTGGCGAACAGCTATTTCAATCAGGAACGGCAAGCGACAAAGGCAAGCTGAATAAAGAGACAATGCAGTCTGTCGCGCAACTGCAAACCGATGGCATGGTGGGTTATGACCAAGAAGCGATCACAGAAGGTTGGCTAAGAAGCAACAACATCGAATCGCCTTACCGAGAACTTGGTGCATTATCACGTGTGCATGGACAAACAAGCCGTGGCCGAAATGGTGCAGCAGAGCTTGCGGCGAAGATCGTTGATAACGGCCCTAAAACATCGCTATTGAAGAAGATCGGCCTTGAAGGTCCAAGTAATGCACACGCCGTCGCCGCCGCGGTAGATGGAGAAAAAGTGACCTTCTTTGACCCGAACTTCGGTGAGTTTTCTTTCCCAAGCAAGGAAGATTTCACCAACTGGTTTGTTCAGGATTTCTGGCACAAATCAGGCTATGACTTCCCAAAATTCGGCTTATCGGGAGAATTCAGCATCGTCAACTTGGAGGCTAACCACTAATGACAACCACATTCGATCACCTAGTTAAACACTTTTTCGAAAAGAACGGCCTAGAGAACCCAACCGCGCAAGATGGTATCTACAGCCTGTTGATTGACCAAAAGTATCAACTTCATTTCACGCATCAGAATGAAGAGTGGATGGTACTGTATGCAGAACTTGGTGAGGCAAACCCGATATCGGAGCAGCTGGCAAAGAGCAATATCTTTGGTGAATACTGGCCTGCGCACATTGTGTCGCATCAGGAAAACAGCGCCGTTTTATGGTCGCAACAACCGATGGCGATGCTAAATGTGGCAGCGTTAGAGGCGTGGACAGAGTGCTTTATTCAAGATCTTATTGAAAAGCAGGCGGCGATTTCTGGTGTAGAGCCAACGCCAGCAAGCGCAGAGCCAACCAATATCCGACCTCATATGATCTCGGTGTAAACCCTAGAATCTAAATTTATAGGGCTAAGTAACGCCCGCATGATTGGGCGTTACTTGTTTGTGGGTTAAGCGCGGCTTTTAGCCAGTAGCTGGCCCACTTTTCCTTTTGCTGTTTTACTTACCGTCTTCATAAACTTAAAGCTTGGCGCTGCAATGCCCGATTGCTCAAGCTCTTCTACCATCAACAACCACAGTTTTGCCGTTACCTGTGCATCGGCTAACGCGCGGTGGAATACACCGTCGTTTTCAATGTTCTTGTAACGAACCAACTCACCCAACTTGTGTGACGGCGCATCTTGAATCAGGCGTCTTGCCACCAATAAAGAACACGCGAACTCGCCAGAATAACCGCAGTCGATTCGCTCCAACTCAGCATCCAGAAATCGCTTGTCGAACGACGCGTTGTGCGCGATAAGATTCTCCCCCGCAATAAACTCACTGAACGATGCCATCACTTCATCGCAGCTTGGCGCGGTGCGCAGCATGTTATTGGTAATACCTGTGTAGCCCTCAATAAATGAGCTCACACGAAAGCCAGGATTCATAAGTTGCTGAAAACTATCGACCACCTCACCATCAACGATCTTAACCGCACCGATTTCAATCGCGCGATCACCCATATTCGGAGACAGACCTGTGGTTTCAAAGTCGAGTACGACAACGGAGTTAGCTTGAGGCATGAAGTTTTCCAACTGAACAATAGGGCGCAAGAGTATCGTTGAAAGTGGTGGAAAAGGGAAGGAGGGGCGATGTTTTAGTCGTTAGTGAAACTGATGAACCAATGGGTAAACAATAAATGCTGTGAGATCTATAAAGCTAACTTAACTCCAACATCAATTAACTGTCGTTTAGAGGTGAAAAATCTTAAGATAGTTTTAAATGAAACTGGTTTAGTAAAAAGCATTGATATGGAACTTACACTCGACTGTGAAAAAACGATAAATGTTAAACTTGATGATGGTCGTTACGCGATACTGACTTTGGAGAGAGGCAGGTATCCAAAACTTGATTGTGCCAATGAGTTTGATTCTTTTATATCTCAGGAAATCGATGAAGTCGTTGTCCATGATTACGTGAGTGGTGGTAAATCAACGTTCTATTTATCTGGTCGTCACAATTCTTCATACGATGATGAGCTGTTTGACCACGTATATACAGGGGATGCAAATAGAAAAAAGATTACACAAGTCTCTTTTATAATGCCTCAGCTATCCGTTTACTTTAATCATGAGATAAAAAGGAGATTTGAGGAAAGTGGAGATATGCTCGCGCAGACTCACATTGAGTCACTTAATGCAGAGTTAATTAATAGTAAAAGCATAAAGAGCGTTGATATATTTCAATCTAAACATCTAAAAGACAATGATTATGGGGACGGGTTTGTATTTACTAGTACTCTAGATATCAACTTTACCTATGATGCTCCGGTTTCAATGAGTGAGATTTCCAAGCTGAGATTCAAAGTAATTAACTTGTTTACGTGGATCTTTGGAACATCTAGTTACTTAACAAGAATTGATTTGTTCGACGAAGATTCAAATAAAGGTTATCTCTACGTTCCCACTCACAAGGCAAAAGAGACTGAAAAGGTTTCTCAACCATACCCGTTCATGCCAGCTGACCAGTTGAGAGCCTCATTTCAAGCAATCTGTCAGAGCTATTTTGTTGAGAACTCGTTTGTTTTCGACGAGATATGGGCAAAAACAATTCCCTTATTCAGCATAAAAAATGTGCTTGAATATGAATTGATGTTATACGCGTCTATTCTGGATAAATACTTTAGCTATAAAGTTGACCAGCATGAACTAAGTAATGTGATGCCCCAAAATGATTACGCCAAGTTAATATCAAGGCTTGCGAATGTTGCTGAGAACGAACCATTGATTACGGGTGCAATTGATAAAGGTTCTATCGTTAACATAGCAAATGAAGTCACGTTAAAAAGGCTTATACCCAATAGTAATGCAACTACGTTTAACAAGAAGGCTAAAATTTACTTGCGCTATATAGGGAAAACTGTGTCAGATGTTTTTATAAATGATAAGGATTTTTATCAGATTAAGGAGATTCGAGATCGAGCTGCACACGGTGAGATGGAAGTTTTACATACACAGCAAGTCTATCTATTCCTGAACAAAATTAAGATGCTTACTATGTATCTGATATATAGAGACTTAGGTATTTCAGATCACAGTTTCCTTGAGTTACTCTGCTTGCCTTTCCACGAAATAAAACAAGGTTGTGTACAGGATACCTTTAAGAGAGATGTTGCTTTGGGTAAGGCAAATATTATGCAGGTTAATGAGTCAACATTTAACTTCGTTAAGAAAGAAAGGGGCATTCTGTCTTTCGTCTTTTCTAGGGAGCAGCATACTTATCACGTTGATAAAAAATTAACCCTTTGTCTAAAAGAGGCATTTTGGGGAGGTAAAACCACAATAAATAAATATAGAAACCTTGAAGAGTTTGTACAATCACAAATCCCTAATAACAAGAAAGCGGCTTACCTATCAGAGTCTTATATTAGGTATGGTAACCAGACTTATCTTATGCGTGGAATTATTGTTATCGATAAATTACCTAAATTAAAGTCATTTAATAGAGCTAGGATCTCAGATTAAGATAGCAACAATAAATAGGACATCTATGCTCTATTTATTAGGTGAGTAGGGCTTTTGGTTATTCAAGACTGTTCAATTATGAGGTGTCACGAGAAAGGAGAGTTTACCTCTTCTTCAAATACCAGTTTATGATACTGAAGTTGCTTCGTCACAATGACTCCGTTCTAGAACCATGAAATTCCTTCATGTTCAACGTGAAGTATTACCAATGTTATTCAAGTAACGAAGCAAGTATAAAAAACAGACTGCTCTGGTGTTAGGCACTGTGACAGCTGTTTTTGAACTGAATTTTCGAAGTAAACGCTGTACACACTGACGATTGGGAAAATCAAAAAACACAACCATCCCCAAGAACAGAGTTAGGAATCAGTCAGCGTTTATCTAAGGAAATAGGATACCAACTCACCATGAATAACGATTTCAATTTTGCTATTAAAAGCATCCGTTTTGATGAGAATTACCAACCATCAGACAGCACGCGAATCACCACCAACTTTGCCAACCTAGCTCGTGGTGACAGCCGCCAAAATAACCTTCGTAATGCACTGCGTATGATCGACAATCGTTTTAACGCCTTGGCACATTGGGATAACCCGAATGGCGATCGTTACAGCGTCGAGTTGGAAATCATTACTGTGGATATGGATATTCAAGGCAGTGGTGAAGCGTTCCCTTCCATCGAAGTGCTTAAAACCAACATTATTGACCGCAAAACCAACGAACGTATCGAAGGCATTGTCGGTAACAACTTCTCCTCTTATGTGCGCGATTACGACTTTAGCGTTCTGCTGTTAGACCACAACAAAGACCAGCCTCAATTTAGCATTCCTGCTGATTTTGGTGAGTTGCACGGCAAGCTGTTTAAAGCGTTCGTGAAGTCAGAATCGTACCAACAACATTTCCAGAAGCCGCCAGTGATCTGTTTGAGTGTATCGGACAACAAGGTTTACCGCCGTACTGACAACCAGCATCCAGTGTTGGGTTTTGAATATCAGCCAAACGAATCGTCATTGACCGAGCAGTACTTCAAAAAGATGGGCTTACAGGTGCGCTACTTTATGCCGCCAAACAGTGTCGCTCCGTTGGCGTTCTATTTCTTCGGTGACTTGTTGAATGACTACTCAAACCTAGAGCTGATCAGCACCATCAGTACCATGGAGACGTTCCAAAAGATTTATCGCCCAGAGATTTACAACGCAAACGCGGTAGCCGGCCAGTGTTACCAACCGAACTTGAAGAATCTCGATCACTCGTTAACCCAAATCGTTTATGACCGCGAAGAGCGCAGCCAGCTTGCGAAAGAGCAAGGGAAGTTTGCTGAGGAGCACTTCATCAAACCTTATCAAGCGATCCTTGAGCAATGGTCTGCAAGTTACGCGTAATCGAAAAAGAGAATCTAGAAGGGAATGACGATGAAAACACTATTACCGACTTCAACGGCGGGCAGCTTACCTAAGCCTTCTTGGCTGGCTCAACCAGAGACGCTTTGGTCACCGTGGAAACTACAAGGTGACGAATTGATTGATGGCAAACGTGATGCGTTGCGAGTCTCTATACAAGAGCAAGAACTGGCAGGGGTAGATATTGTCAGTGACGGTGAACAAACTCGCCAACACTTTGTGACGACGTTTATTGAACACCTTAGCGGAGTAGACTTTGAGAACCGCAAAACCGTGACCATTCGTAATCGCTATGACGCGAGTGTACCGACGGTTGTTGGCCCAGTCAGCCGAACCAAACCTGTGTTTGTGGAAGATGCGAAGTTCTTGCGCCAGCAAACCAAACAACCGATCAAATGGGCGCTACCGGGGCCAATGACGATGATCGACACACTGTATGATGATCACTACGGGAGCCGAGAAAAGCTGGCTTGGGAATTCGCAAAGATTCTTAACCAAGAAGCCAAAGAGCTTGAAGCGGCAGGTGTCGACATTATCCAATTTGATGAGCCTGCGTTTAATGTGTTCTTTGATGATGTGAACGAGTGGGGCATTGCGTGTTTAGAGCGTGCTATCGAAGGGCTAAAATGCGAAACGGCTGTACATATCTGCTATGGCTACGGCATCAAAGCCAACACGGATTGGAAGAAAACATTGGGCTCTGAATGGCGACAATACGAAGAGGTGTTCCCGAAGCTCCAAAAGTCCAATATCGATATTATCTCGCTTGAGTGTCACAACTCGCGTGTACCTATCGAACTATTAGAACTTATCCGAGGCAAAAAGGTGATGGTTGGCGCAATTGATGTGGCAACTAACGAGATTGAAACACCAGAAGAGGTTGCAGAAACTCTGCGTGAAGCGCTGAAATATGTTGATGCCGACAAACTTTACCCATGCACCAACTGCGGCATGGCGCCTCTCTCTCGTGAAGTTTCAACGGCAAAGCTTAATGCACTCAGCGCAGGCGCAGAGATCATTCGAAAAGAGTTGGCGGGTTAATATCAGAGTTTAAGTTCGACGCAGCTAACTCAAGTTGGGTCATTCCAGCGAGTCTAAGCGAGACTAGGAATCTGCTAACCACTCGCTGGGAAATAGCGATAACCTGAGACCTTCACAGCACTTTGCGGGCAGATCCTGAATCACCTCGTCCCTCGTTGTTCAGGATGACAGACGTTGGGAGATACGTTGCTCACGATGTTCTTATATTTGGTATGTATCCAAAATTGGGTCATTCCAGCGAGTCTAGACGAGACTAGGAATCTGCTAACAACTCGCTGGGAAATGGCGATAGCCTCAGGACTTAACAGCACTTTGCGGGTAGATCCTGAATCACCTCGTCCCTCGTTGTTCAGGATGACGGGTGTTGGTAGATAAGTTGCTCGCGATGTTCTTATATGTGTAGTGTATCCAAAGTAGGGTCATTCCAGCGAGTCTAAGCGAGACTAGGAATCTGCTAACCACTCGCTGGGA
>NZ_JAADJW010000020.1:0-96375 GCF_010092875.1 Vibrio sp. LB10LO1 | reverse complement strand
CACCCAAGGGGTTTTGATGGACTCAAAGCAAGAACGAATTGAATGTGTAAGAACTAAAAACAGCTTTCCGAATTAAAGAATTTGCTTGGCGACCATAGCGATTTGGACCCACCTGACTTCCATTCCGAACTCAGAAGTGAAACGAATTAGCGCCGATGGTAGTGTGGGGCTTCCCCATGTGAGAGTAGGACATCGCCAGGCTTTTAATTTAGACTTAAATGTCTAACCAGTGCGGAGCGGTAGTTCAGTTGGTTAGAATACCGGCCTGTCACGCCGGGGGTCGCGGGTTCGAGTCCCGTCCGCTCCGCCACTTATTCAGACAAAGCCCTAGCAGAAATGCTAGGGCTTTTTCGTTTGCGCTATTATTTTGGTCTGCGACCAACGAGTCCAATTGAGTGCAAGCCTAGCCACTCCGCCACTTATTTAGAAACCCAGTCTTCGGACGGGGTCTTATCGTTTAAGAGTAAAGAAATTTTCCCTTTCAGGAAACTAGTCCAAGTAGCAACAACCCCGAACTAGACGTCCCCGCCGACTCTCCTATTTATTCCAGACCCCATTAGAAGTGCTGGGGTCTTTCCTTATTTGCGATATTATTATGGTCTACGAGTAGTGAGTATTAATTGAGTGCAAGTTCAGTCGCTCTGCTACTTATTTAGAAACCCTAGCCTTCGAACTGGGTTTTGTCGTTTCTAGAGCAGAATGAGTTCCCTTTTAGGGAGTAGATCTCCAAAGAGTTTTCTCTTAGTCAATCGTTTCTTCAGGCGTTCCCGATTCAATTTCTCTTACTCAGGAAAATACTAAGAGACGATGTTTTGTATCTATGGGCTTGTTAATTTTCTGATAAAGCTTAGCTGGCATGTAATCGGTTCAAACTTATCTGCTCATTTAGAACGTCTTATCTTTATCTAGTAAAGATTTTTATGTTTGAGTAGATGAACTCTATAGCTCTCGCCTAGTCGTCTTCACTTATTTCTGTAGAGTTGGCTTTAGCCTGAAGACCTCTATCTTCCGTTAATTCATTCACAGCTCAATCTCCGAGTTGTTTTTATTGTATGGAGAAAGAGCATTTCTTCTTTTCAATTTGGTAAGTTACTAGCGACTCTGCTCTTAATGTTACATGGGTCTATGTACATGAGTATGTATTAAGAAGCGCTGCGTGTAGTTACTAAAGGTAGGTTGTTTTTTGCAGACACTCTAGACTTTAGGCACAAAAAAGGCAGCCAAATGGCTGCCTAGTTTTGATAATTATAAAAGTACTTATTCTTGAGAAGCTTTTGCTTCTTGTGGTTCAACTGAGCCTTCTGCTTCCATTTCTTTCTCTGCTTGTTTTGCTTTCTCAATCATTGGTGTAATAGTTGAGCCTTGAATAAGGATTGAGAACACTACCACTGAGTAAGTCATGACCATGATGATCTCTTTTACATCAATCAACTTCTCAGGAATAACCAAGATACCGGAAGGGATTGATAGTGCCATTGCTAATGCAAGACCACCACGCAAACCACCCCAAGTAAGGATCTTCACTGACCATGGGTTGTACTTTCTGTAGCGCTTAAAGCCAATATAAGAGATGAATACACTGAGATAGCGAGCAGTGAGTACCAGTGGTACTGAAATAGCCATCATAATCCAGTCTTCTTTGTGGAATTCGAACAGTAGCATCGACATACCGATCAGTAGGAACAAGACGCCATTTAGGAATTCATCAACTAGCTCCCAGAAGTGGTCTAGATGATCTTCACTCTCTTTGGAGAAGCCAATAAAGCGCGTCCAGTTACCAATCATGATGCCCGACACCACCATTGCTAGCGGTCCCGATACGTGAAGATATTCTGCAAATGCGTAACCAGCGGTAGGAACACCAATAGTAAGCAGCAGTTCCATTGAGTGGTCATCAGTTGCGCTGATTAGGTAGTGGAAAATCAAACCCAATACGAAGCCGTAAACAATGCCTCCGATAGCTTCTTGAATAAACAGATGTGTAACGCTGCCTACTGTTGGTGCTTCGGTACCGAACGCGATGGTGAAGAGTGTCACGAAGATCACGAGGCCAAATCCGTCGTTAAACAGAGATTCACCTTCTATCTGTGTCGAGATACGTCTTGGGGCATTAAGCTTTTTGACAATGGCGAGAACTGCAATCGGGTCGGTAGGAGAGATAAGCGCACCGAAGAGTAAGCAGTAAACAAGATCGAATTGAATACCGATAACTTGGCAGAAGCCGTAAAGCACAAAACCAATGAAGAAGGTTGAGAAGAGCGTTGCGCCTAAAGCGAGTACAGTGATTTCCCACTTTTGGTCTTTGAGGTTAGGAAGCTTGATCCCCAAGCCACCGGCAAAAAGTAGGAATCCAAGGATGCCTTTGAGAAGAAAGTCTTCGAAATTAATGCTGGTAACGGTTTCGGTTGCTATCTCGGTGAGATGAAACCAATCATTTTGACCTGCGATTAGAATGAGGAGTGAAAGAATCATCGAACCGGCAGTGATTGCGATGGTGGTTTGCATCTTTCCTATCTTACTGTTTACAAAGGCAATAACCATTGCGGCTGCAGATAGAAAACATAAAGTATGATAGACCGACATAGAGCTCTCTATTTGTAACATTTTATGAATGGAATTCTCGGACGATGTTGACTAAATAGCAAACATTTTTTCGAGATTATTTTGTTACTCGACGGAGGCAAAATAATCAGTAATTCGCATTTTAGACGTCTAGACTCCTTTAATTTGTGTGATAGGATGGAGAGATAACTAAAGGAATGAGGCTGTACTGTGGGAAGTAATGTAAGACAACAGATTGAAGCTCAATTAAAGCAACGTATCTTGCTGATTGATGGTGGTATGGGCACCATGATTCAGGGATACAAACTTGAAGAGCAAGACTATCGGGGAGAGCGCTTTGCGGATTGGCATTGTGATCTAAAAGGCAACAACGATTTGTTGGTGCTCACTCAGCCTCAATTGATTAAGGAAATTCACAGCGCTTACTTAGAAGCTGGCGCTGATATTCTTGAGACCAACACCTTTAACGCGACGACGATCGCGATGGCTGACTATGAAATGGAAAGCCTGAGTGAGGAAATCAACTTTGCCGCTGCAAAGCTTGCTCGTGAAGCCGCTGATGAGTGGACGGCAAAAACGCCAGAGCGCCCACGTTATGTCGCGGGTGTGCTTGGTCCAACAAACCGTACTTGTTCTATCTCCCCTGATGTAAACGATCCGGGCTATCGTAACGTCAGCTTCGATGAGCTTGTTGAAGCTTATTCAGAATCCACTCGAGCACTGATCAAAGGTGGCTCTGATCTTATTCTGATCGAGACTATCTTCGATACACTTAATGCTAAAGCTTGTGCCTTCGCAGTTGATAGCGTCTTCGAAGAATTAGGTATTGAATTGCCAGTTATGATCTCCGGTACCATTACCGATGCTTCAGGACGCACCCTCTCAGGTCAAACTACGGAAGCCTTCTATAACTCTCTTCGTCATGTTAACCCGATTTCATTTGGTTTGAATTGTGCACTTGGTCCTGACGAACTACGCCCATACGTAGAAGAGCTTTCTCGTATTTCGGAATCTTTTGTTTCTACCCACCCAAACGCGGGTCTGCCGAATGCTTTTGGTGAATATGACCTTTCGCCAGAAGATATGGCGGAACACGTTAAAGAGTGGGCGGAGAGTGGTTTCCTCAACCTAATTGGTGGTTGCTGTGGTACCACGCCAGAGCATATTCGTCATATGGCAATGGCAGTTGAAGGCGTGAAACCTCGTGGTTTGCCTGAGCTTACGGTTGCGTGTCGTTTATCCGGTCTTGAGCCTCTTACGATTGAAAAAGAGACGTTGTTTATCAACGTGGGTGAGCGCACTAACGTTACTGGTTCTGCTCGATTTAAGCGTCTTATCAAAGAAGAGCTTTATGATGAAGCGCTAGAGGTCGCCCGACAACAAGTTGAGAACGGTGCTCAGATCATCGACATCAACATGGATGAAGGCATGTTGGATGCAGAAGCCTGTATGGTTCGCTTCCTAAACCTATGCGCATCTGAGCCTGAGATCTCCAAAGTGCCTATCATGGTCGACTCTTCTAAATGGGAGGTTATCGAGGCGGGGCTGAAGTGTATTCAGGGCAAGGGCATCGTAAACTCCATCTCTTTGAAAGAAGGTAAAGAGAAGTTTGTTGAGCAAGCAAAGCTGATCCGTCGCTATGGTGCTGCAGTTATCGTTATGGCGTTTGACGAAGTTGGTCAGGCAGAAACACGTGAGCGTAAGCTAGAAATCTGTACTAATGCTTATCGTATCTTGGTTGATGAAGTCGGCTTCCCACCGGAAGACATCATCTTTGACCCGAACATCTTTGCGGTTGCGACGGGCATCGAAGAGCATAACAACTACGCTGTGGATTTCATCGAAGCGGTTGCCGACATTAAGCGCGACTTGCCTCACGCGATGATCTCCGGTGGTGTCTCTAACGTTTCCTTCTCATTCCGCGGTAACAACTACGTTCGTGAAGCGATTCACGCGGTGTTCCTATACCACTGTTTTAAAAACGGTATGGACATGGGCATCGTGAACGCGGGTCAGTTAGAAATTTACGATAACGTTCCTGATAAGTTACGTGAAGCAGTAGAAGATGTGGTTCTTAACCGCCGTGATGATTCGACCGAGCGACTACTTGATATCGCGGCAGAATACGCCGGAAAGGGTGTCGGCAAAGAAGAAGATGCTTCTGCACTAGAGTGGCGTACTTGGGCGGTAGAAAAACGTCTAGAGCATGCACTGGTTAAAGGCATTACTGAGTTCATCGTTGAAGATACCGAAGAAGCTCGCCTCAATGCCTCTAAGCCACTTGAAGTTATTGAAGGTCCATTGATGGATGGCATGAACGTGGTGGGTGACTTATTTGGTGAAGGTAAGATGTTCCTTCCTCAGGTAGTGAAATCTGCGCGTGTTATGAAGCAAGCGGTGGCGCACCTAGAGCCTTTCATTAACAAGGAGAAGCAAGCGGGTTCTTCCAACGGTAAGATCTTACTGGCTACGGTTAAAGGTGACGTGCACGATATCGGTAAGAACATTGTTGGTGTGGTACTGCAATGTAATAACTACGAGATCATCGATCTTGGCGTAATGGTGCCATGTGAGAAGATTCTCAAGGTAGCCAAAGAAGAAAACGTCGACATCATTGGTCTTTCTGGTTTGATCACACCGTCTCTCGATGAAATGGTTCATGTCGCGAAAGAAATGGAACGTCTTGATTTCGATCTTCCACTTCTGATTGGTGGTGCAACAACATCCAAAGCGCATACGGCGGTGAAGATTGAGCAGAACTACAAGCATCCAGTGGTTTACGTCAATAACGCTTCTCGTGCGGTTGGTGTATGCACATCATTACTTTCAGACGAACTTCGTCCTGGCTTTGTTGAGAAGCTGGACGTGGATTATGAACGCGTGCGTGATCAGCATAACCGCAAGAAGCCGCGCACTAAGCCTGTTACTTTAGAAGAAGCACGAGCGAACAAAGTCGCGATTGATTGGGATACGTATACGCCTCCTGCTCCTGCGAAGCCGGGGATCCATATTTTTGATGACTTTGAAGTGTCTACTTTACGCAAGTACATCGACTGGACACCTTTCTTTATGACTTGGTCGTTAGTCGGTAAGTACCCAACAATCTTTGACCATGAAGAAGTGGGTGAAGAGGCTCAACGCCTGTACAAAGATGCTAACGAACTACTAGATCGCGTTGAGCATGAAGGGTTACTCAAAGCGCGCGGTATGTGTGGTCTGTTCCCTGCAGCAAGCGTGGGTGATGATATCGAAGTCTACACCGACGAATCGCGTACAGAAGTGGCGAAAGTGCTGCATAACTTGCGCCAGCAGACGGAGAAACCAAAAGGCTTCAACTACTGCCTGTCGGATTATGTTGCCCCGAAAGAGTCTGGTAAGCACGATTGGATTGGTGCTTTTGCTGTAACCGGCGGTATCGGTGAACGCGAACTTGCCGACGAATACAAAGCACAGGGTGATGATTACAATGCCATCATGATTCAAGCGGTAGCGGACCGTCTGGCGGAAGCATTTGCTGAGTATCTACATGAGCGTGTGCGTAAAGATATTTGGGGTTACGCTACAGATGAAGCTCTGTCGAATGAAGAACTGATTCGTGAGAAATACCAAGGTATTCGTCCAGCTCCGGGCTATCCAGCATGTCCAGAGCATACTGAAAAAGGACCACTTTGGGACCTGATGAATGTTGAAGAAAATATCGGTATGTCACTGACATCGAGCTATGCGATGTACCCAGGTGCATCCGTTTCGGGTTGGTACTTCTCGCACCCTGACTCTCGTTACTTTGCGATCGCTCAGATCCAAGAGGATCAGCTGCAAAGCTATGCTGATCGTAAAGGCTGGGATAGGATCGAAGCGGAGAAATGGTTAGGTCCGAACATTAACGGTTAACCAAACCATATCGAAACAAAAAGGGCTGCCATGTGCAGCCCTTGTTTATTAGTGAATCAAAGTGTCTTATTGCTCAAACAACTCGGTGTGCAGTTTTTGGATCGCTTGGCGAGATACAGACTCGTGAACAAGGAAGCACAGGTTATGCGGACTTGCTCCATAACAGATCATACGTAGGTTAAAGTCTTCTAGCGTGCCAAATACTTGCTTCGCGTAGCCTTTACTTTCACTCATGTTGTTACCAATCAGAGCGACGAGACATAGGTCGTGTTCTACTTCTACTTTACACAGCTCTTCAAGCTCTTCACGTGCCGCTTGTGGCAATTGAGGAGCACCACCAGATGTGTCTGTTTGATCAAGAGTGAGTGACACACTGATTTCAGATGTGGTGATCAGATCTACAGAGATTTTGTGCTTCGCTAGGATCTCAAACACTTTCGCTAAGAAGCCGTATGCGTGGAACATGTTAGCACTGCGTAATGTCACCATGGTTTGGTTACAGCGCAGAGCAAGTGCTCGGAATAAAGGTGAGCTCTCTACTTGGTGGCGAATCCATGTACCGCCTTTTTCTGGCTCTTTAGATGACCCAACAAATACCGGAATGTCGTGACGAAGAGCTGGAACCAATGTTGAAGGGTGCAGGATCTTTGCGCCAAAGTTTGCCATCTCTGATGCTTCGCTAAAGCTGATCTCTGGGATTGGCGCTGCTTTTGAGGCGATACGTGGATCAGTGGTGTAGATGCCTGGAACGTCGGTCCAAATCTCTAGACCTGCAGCTTTCACGCCTTCTGCAATGAGTGCAGCACTGTAGTCACTGCCGCCACGGCCAAGCGTAGTGGTATTACCTTCTTCATCTGAACCAATGAAACCTTGGGTGATAACCACGTATTCTTGGCAAAGGGGTACCAATCTTTCTTGTGCTAGCTGTGAAATGGCCTCGACATTAGGTTCAGCTCGACCAAAGTTTCCATCGGTTTTTAGCACGTCGCGAATATCAAAACGAACTGCGTTCACACCACGCTCTCGCATTAGTTGAGCAAGGATGTGAGTCGACATTAATTCACCACAAGCGACCAAATGATCGGTCAGTTTAGTGCTTGCTTGGATTGAAGCGGCCTCTGCCAAACTGGTAACGGTATCAAGAATCGAATAAACCTCTGCTGCAGCTTCGGTTGCGTCCTCAAGTTGCGACAGAATCGACTCGTGGATACCTGCTAGTTTCTGAAGCACTTCCGCACGATGTTCTTGGTCTTGAACACCATTTGCCAGTTCAACCAATAGGTTAGTGACACCTGAGCAAGCGCTGCTAACCACAAGGCGTGTATTTGGGTTGTTTTCTATGATAGTGGAGCAACGACTCATTGCCTCAAAGTTGGCAACACTGGTTCCACCGAATTTTGCTACGTTAAATGCGCTCACTGCGTTCTCCCACGACTTCCTGAAAAAATAACAACAATTAATAGGTTGCCTAATACATCCAATGTTTGGTGAGGAAAGGAACAGAGCAAATAGAGAGGTAGTTAGAATGTAATTTGAAAATTTACCCTCAGAAGCTCTTCATCATACGGCGCTGATGACAGTTGATGGGACTCAACCCAAGTCAACCGACAAGTCAAATCCTGCAACTTTGACTTACCTCGGCACTACTCCCCCTGAGTGATTGGTATTGGAATTGCGGCTCCACAAATCACCTGCCTGGGCAGTGCTCCTCTTCTGCATAAAGCTTAAACATTGAACGGTTTTGCTGTCACAATGTCAACCAATATCTCCAACCTGAATGAAGGTTTTTATTAACGAATTTGTGACAGTGGTTTGACCTCTATACTTAGGGCTAATTGCCGATAGAAGAAAAATCTATTAGGGTGAAAACTTCGATACCTGAGCCAACCTTTTGAATAGAACTTTTATAACGCTCAGGATGAGTGACTGCAATCAAGGAGCTGACATGCCGATCCAAAGCTTTATCCCCCCACACCGTATTTTGATGGGACCTGGTCCCTCTGATATTTCACCCCAGGTTTTACAAGCGCTTAGCCGTCCAACAGTTGGTCACCTAGACCCACTTTTCATTGCTATGATGGATGAGCTAAAACAACTGCTTAAATATGCTTTCCAAACAGAAAATGAATTTACTATCGCAGTTTCTGCGCCGGGCAGCGCGGGCATGGAAACGTGCTTTGTTAACCTGATTGAAAAGGGCGA
Organism: Vibrio sp. LB10LO1; assembly: GCF_010092875.1. Lineage (NCBI taxonomy): Bacteria > Pseudomonadati > Pseudomonadota > Gammaproteobacteria > Vibrionales > Vibrionaceae > Vibrio > Vibrio sp. LB10LO1. The sequence continues at coordinate 87,720 of NZ_JAADJW010000020.1, read as the reverse complement.
CAAAGTTATCGTCTGCCGTAATGGTGTCTTCGGTGAGCGTATGCGTGAAAACGTGGTTCGTGCTGGTGGTGAAGCGGTTGTCGTCGATGATGAGTGGGGAACCCCTGTATCGGTCGATAAAGTTGAAGAAGCATTAAAGCTGCACCCTGATGCGAAGATTCTTGCTTTTGTTCATGCTGAAACATCGACGGGCGCGGTAAGTGATGCTCAAGCTCTGGGTCTACTCGCGAAGCAATACGGTCTGTTATCGATTGTCGATGCTGTGACCTCGCTTGGTGGTGTACCTCTTAAAGTTGACGAGTGGCAGTTAGATGCGGTGTATTCCGGTAGCCAAAAATGTCTTTCGTGTGTTCCAGGTTTATCGCCTGTGACGCTTTCTCCGGCAGCTATTGAGAAGATTCAATCCAGAACGACACCGGTTCAAAGCTGGTTCTTGGATCAAAGCTTAGTATTAGGTTACTGGAGCGGAGAAGGAAAGCGCAGCTATCACCACACTGCACCTGTGAACAGTTTGTATGCTCTGCATGAAGCTCTACTTATTCTTAAGAATGAAGGTTTAGAAAATGCGTGGGCGCGTCACCAGTTAATGCATGAGAAGCTTAAAGCGGGTCTGCAAAAACTAGGCTTTGAATTTGTGGTAGAAGAAGAGTATCGACTACCGCAATTGAACGCGATTTATGTCCCTGAAGGAATTGATGAAGCAAAAGTGCGGAATCACTTACTTGAAACTTATAACCTAGAAATCGGTGCAGGTCTTGGTGCTCTGGCTGGTAAAGCATGGCGAATTGGACTGATGGGCTATGGTGCTCGACCTGAAAATGTAGCTTTGTGTTTGCGAGCTTTAGAAGAGTCTTTGACTGAATAAACTGCCTCGGTAATGAGGTAAAGAAAAGCGAAGGAATAACCTTCGCTTTTTTGTATTTATTGCTCAGCACCTGAAGTCGGTGCTGGTGAAGCAGAGATTGCTTGGGAAGGCGGCTGATAGTTGACGCCACTGAAATCAATTTTAGGGAACAAGAACTGTGCCTCTGCACGAATTTGTTCCGCTTTGCTTGTGTCATCCAACCCTTGATATGCCAGTATCAAGTTGTTGTAAAACGCTGGGCGTGGCTTGTCTTTAATAATTTCCAAAGACCAATCAATGTAAGGCTGAATCAAGGTAGGGTCTTGCTTGTATAAACCGATGTTTAAGAAAGTACTGTATACATCCCAATCGAAACGATCTTTCCAAACCACAGGGTTTGTCACCTGATTTAAGATGTCCGGGTTAGTCGGGCGCGTTGTTTCAAACTTGGTTAAGACATAGTTGGTGTGCAATGCGCTAACCATGTAGAAGGTAAATACTGCCGGAACGACTAGGCTACATACTCGAAATAAACTTTTGGTTACTTTGCTAAATGGTGCTTGTCGGTAGCGAGACACTCGCTGATCGACCCAATAAAGTAGAATCACAAAGATCAGCCAATGCACCAATGAATGATAGAAGGGGTATTCTAATTGCGAGTGCAGCACGATTGGAATAAACAGTGCCAGCAGTGCTAAACGAGTACCGCGTTTAGCTTGGTAGATGCGATACAACACCAGTGCCATTGCCAAAAAGATCCCCAGAATTGGTAATAGTCCGCCTTCTACTGCCCAATACAACAACTCATTGTGTGGGTGGTCCATCGATGGCAAGCCCGCAGGGTAGCTTTCATTAAGTGCATGCTGGCGTGCTGTGTATAGCATGTATTCTGACTCAAACTTGCCGTAACCATAACCAGTGAATGGTTTCTCAATCACCATATCCAAGGTTTGTGGGAAGGTGTAAGCACGTGGTGACTCCATGTTCACTTTTTCGCTGGCTAGGCCGCTTCCATCTGGAAAGGCAATATTTATTACCACAACCGACAGAGCTAGACCTGCTGCCATAGCTATTACCCAACGAACAAAGCGCGCACGTGTTGCAAAACGATACATGTATGGAATCACTAGCAAAATGGCAATGATGGATGCTAGCCAACCAGTGCGAGAGGCAAGGGCAACAATCAAAGGCAGTGTCAGTACAGGTACGGCGTACAATAGGTAAACATCGCTGAGTTTACGAGAGTATTTGTAAGGTTGTCGGGCAAGTAGATAGCTAGCAATCACTAAACCAGTCGCAAGGAAGCTTGCCATGACATTGGGTTGCTGGAAGATGCCATAAGGGCGGTTAGCTACCGTGTCGTATCCAAATACGTTTCCTGGTTTAAGATAAAGATATTGCGTTAAGCCGAAAATCGCTTCGATAACAACAGCAAGGACAATAAACCACAACAAGCGTTGGCGATGCTTATTACTGAAATGGAATTGTTGCAGTACGACGAAGAACAACATACCGCACCACAGGCCAATCAGCTTATTTGCTGCGAGCATACTATCCGCGTTGGGATAGAAAATGGGCAGCGTCATGATGATACAACTGATCAACAGACCGATTGTTAATTTGGAATAACGTAACACACGGTTGGTCGCAAGTTGGTAGCAGCCAATACCGAGTACAAAGCTGAACGCAATCCATGTGGTCGCATTGAAAGACAGAGCTAGTCCAGAGCCACCCGGATTTGGCATGAAGAAATGCATCGCGAGCAGAAATAGTGCTGCTAACGCGATGAGAAACTTGCGGTTAAGAGGAACTTGCACTTTACCTGGGGAAAGCTTGGTTCCACTGACGTGTATAGTTGCCATAGTTATTGTGTTGTTTTGAATGAAAAAAGACCAGCGATGGCTGGTCTTTGTACTTTACCTGTTTTTTCTACTTCAACATAGGCTTAAGGAAGCGAGCTGTGTGTGAACCTTCGATCTGAGACACATCTTCAGGGGTTCCTTGTGCAATGATTTCACCGCCGCCTTGTCCACCTTCAGGGCCTAAGTCGATAATCCAGTCTGCCGTCTTAATGACATCGAGGTTATGCTCGATGACGACAACGGTATTTCCGTGGTCGCGCAGACGGTGCAGTACAGTTAGTAGCTGTTGGATATCGTGGAAGTGCAGACCGGTTGTCGGCTCATCCAAAATGTATAAGGTTTTACCAGTATCACGCTTAGACAGCTCTCGAGCCAGTTTCACACGCTGAGCTTCACCACCTGACAGCGTAGTTGCCGCTTGACCTAAGCGAATGTAAGACAAACCTACATCCATCAGAGTTTGCAGCTTACGAGCAATCGCAGGTACTGGATCGAAGAAAGTACGTGCATCTTCTACCGTCATTTCCAATACTTCATCAATGGTCTTGCCTTTGTAACGTACTTCAAGTGTTTCGCGGTTGTAGCGTTTACCTTTACACACATCACAAGGAACGTAAACGTCAGGTAAGAAGTGCATTTCTACCTTGATTACACCATCACCCTGACACGCTTCACAGCGACCTCCGCGTACATTAAAGCTAAAGCGCCCCGGTTTGTAACCGCGAGAGCGCGACTCTTGCGTGCCAGCAAACAGTTCACGAATCGGAGTAAAGATTCCCGTGTAAGTGGCTGGGTTTGAGCGTGGCGTACGACCGATAGGGCTTTGGTCAATGTCGATAACTTTATCGAAGTGCTCTAAACCTTTGATCGCTTTATATGGTGAAGGTTGCGCCGTTGTTGCGCCGTTCAACTGGGTATGAGCAATCTTAAAGAAGGTATCGTTGATCAGAGTCGACTTACCTGAGCCGGATACACCGGTAATACAACTGAACAAGCCAACAGGAACGGAAAGGTCGACATTCTTTAAGTTGTTACCTGTCGCGCCAACTAATTCAACGGTTTTCTTTGGATCGCGTGGTGTACGCTCTTTTGGTACCGCAATCTCTTTCGCGCCACTGAGGTACTGACCAGTCAATGAGTTCGGATTGGCAATGATCTCGTCCATCGTACCTTCGGCGACCACGTTACCACCGTGTACACCGGCACCTGGACCGATATCGATCACGTGATCGGCACAACGAATCGCATCTTCATCGTGCTCAACCACTAATACCGTGTTACCTAAATCTCTTAGGTGAGTCAGAGTTTTCAATAGACGTTCGTTATCACGCTGGTGGAGACCAATTGATGGCTCATCCAGTACGTACATAACACCTACTAGACCCGCACCAATTTGGCTCGCTAAACGAATACGTTGAGCTTCACCGCCTGATAAGGTTTCCGCGCTGCGTGATAAGTTGAGGTAGTTCAAACCAACGTTAACTAAGAATTGCAGGCGGTCGTTGATTTCCTTCATCACTTTTTCAGCGATTTGGGCGCGTTGGCCTTCGAGCTTCAAAGAGTGGAAGAATTCTAAAGCGTCGGCGATGCTGAGTTCAACAATCTCCGGTAGTGTCGTATCGGCGATAAAGACGTTACGAGCTTCAAGGCGCAGACGAGTACCGCCACAGCTTGAACAAGACTTGGTAGAGATGTATTTCGCGAGCTCTTCACGTACCGAGTTAGATTCAGTGTCGCGGTAACGGCGTTCAAGTGTATTCAGGATTCCTTCAAAAGGATGGCGCTTAACGCGAATGTCACCACGATCGTTAATGTACTTGAACTCTACTTCAGTACGCCCCGATCCTTTAAGAATGATGTCTTGGATTTTCTTTGGTAGAGCGTTAAATGGTGCGTGAAGATCGAAGCCGTAATGATCTGCCAGCGCAGTCAGCATCTGGAAATAATAGTAGTTCTTTTGATCCCAACCTCGAATCGCACCTTGTGCCAAACTCAGAGTTTCATCTTGAATAACTCGGCTTGGATCAAAATATTGCTGCACGCCCAAACCATCACAAGTGCCACACGCACCTGCTGGGTTGTTGAATGAGAACAAACGAGGCTCAAGTTCTTGCATGCTGTAGCCACAAATAGGGCAAGCAAAGTTAGCTGAGAAGATCACCTCTTCGCCGTCGCCGTCCATTGGTGCCACAACCGCAATACCACCAGAAAGCTCTAGCGTGGTTTCGAAGGATTCAGCCAAACGTTGCTGCAAATCTGGGCGAACTTTAAAGCGGTCCACAACCACTTCAATAGTGTGTTTCTTGTGCAGTTCTAACGGCGGTGGATCAGAAAGATCGCAAGTTTCGCCATCGATGCGTGCGCGGATGAAACCTTGAGCAGCAAGGTTCTCTAAAGTCTTAACGTGCTCACCCTTACGCTCTTTCACGATAGGAGCAAGTAGCATCATTTTGCTGCCTTCTGGCAACTCTAAGACTTTATCGACCATCTGGCTGATGGTTTGAGCGGCTAGAGGCGTATGGTGCGTCGGACAACGAGGCTCACCAACGCGAGCGTAAAGTAGACGCAGGTAATCGTATACCTCGGTAATGGTACCGACGGTAGAACGTGGGTTGTGTGATGTTGATTTCTGCTCAATCGAGATCGCAGGAGACAAACCTTCGATGTGGTCAACATCTGGTTTTTCCATAAGAGACAAAAACTGGCGTGCGTAAGCTGATAAGGATTCGACGTAACGTCTTTGACCTTCAGCATACAAAGTATCGAATGCGAGAGAGGATTTACCAGAACCACTCAAACCAGTAATGACAATCAGTTTATCGCGGGGGATAGTGAGGTTGATGTCTTTGAGGTTATGGGTGCGGGCACCACGAACTTCTATTTTATCCATCGTTTTTGCTCTATGTATAACCAAGTGACGCAAGTATTACATAGTGTGAGAAATGTGCAAAGAAAATACTGGACAAAAAAACAGTAAACAAAAAGCCCAGCATTAAGCTGGGCTTTCTAATCAATAAGTTCGAGTTGGTTACGCTTCTTTCTTCGTAGCGTGTTTGCCTAGCTCAGACTTCTTTTCATCTTTTAGGTATAGGTTTTCGAAGCAGTAGTTTGTTGCTTCGATGTAGCCTTCTACGCTACCACAGTCGAAACGTTGGCCTTTGAATTTGTATGCCAACACACAGCCTGCTTTTGCTTGCTTAAGTAGTGCGTCAGTGATTTGGATTTCGCCACCTTTACCCGGTTCCGTGTTTTCGATCAGCTCGAAAATATCTGGAGTCAGGATGTAGCGACCAATGATTGCTAGGTTGCTTGGCGCGGTACCTTTCTCTGGTTTCTCAACCATGTCATCTACGCGGTAGATGTCATCTTTGATCATCTCACCAGAGATAACGCCGTATTTGTGAGTTTCTTCTTCTGGTACTTCTTGAACTGCAACGATTGAGCAACGGAACTGTTTGAATAGCGCTACCATTTGAGCCAGTACGCCTTCTTGTTCGTTCACACAAAGATCATCTGCAAGTACCACAGCAAATGGTTCATCACCTACAAGTTCGCGACCAGTTAGGATCGCATGGCCTAGACCTTTCATCTCACGCTGGCGAATGTAGGTAAAGTTTGCAGAGTCAATGATTTCACGGATATCAACCAACAGTTCTTCTTTGTTTGTACCGCTGATTTGGTGTTCCAATTCGTAGTTTTTATCGAAGTGGTCCATGATTGAGTGTTTACCACGGCCAGTCACGATACACATGCCGTTCATGCCTGCTTGGATCGCTTCTTCAACACCGTATTCAATCAGTGGCTTGTTCACTACAGGCATCATTTCTTTAGGCATAGACTTGGTCGCAGGGAGGAAGCGCGTACCGTAGCCCGCTGCAGGGAACAGACATTTTTTAATCATTGGGGGAATATCCTTTCTCATTATTTAATCAAGAATCTGGGCATCACTTTAACACGAGAGGTGCATATGAATCATGAATTAAGTAGGAAAAAATATGAGAATCGGAGCCTAAAGAAGCATGAGCAATCACCACTTTTACAAAATTTGTGTTGCTCATCATTGTTTTATGACATCAGGTTTTGGTCAGCCCAAGCAATCGCTTGTACACGGTTTTTGACCGAAAGCTTCTTAAAAATCTGATACAGGTGAGACTTGATAGTGAATTCGCTCACGAATAACTCTTCGGCCATTTGATTGTTTGATGCGCCAGCTTGCAGGCAGCGAAGTACTTGCAGTTCACGAATGGTCAAATCGACGGTGGCAGGAGCGGTGTGGGTACTAATGACGTTACGATAATAATGGAGAAGTTGACTGGTGACATTACGAGGCAGCCAGTTTTGACCATTAATGATTTCCTTTAACCCTTCGCCAATCTGCTCAAGAGAACTCTCTTCATAGAAGATGCCTTTCAATTGACCAAACGCCAATAGCTCATCTGTCGTCAAACGTTTAGGAACGTTGAACACGACTGTTTCGAAATTCTTCCAAATCAGGGGAAGGTTTTTTATCGATAGAACCAACTCTTTGTGCTCACTGAAGTCGATAAGCAAGATTTTATTGCGGTGCTTCGGGTTTGCTTCCATTAGTGCTTGGGTCGAAATGACGGGGATGTCGATATCTGTATACTTCTCCAGAGCTTCGACCTTTTTCCCTGCATCCTCTTCCATGCTGATTAGAAAAAGTTTTCTCGCATAAGCCGATTTTTTCACGCGCCTTAATCTCCTTGAGTAAAGTTTCTTGAGTTCGAAAACGCGGATACGTTGGCATCAATCATCACTCAGAGCTATAGAAAGGGAGGAGAAATGCGTTGAGATTCAAAGGTTCACGAAACGATGTCTGCAAAACGAATCAAAAATGCTACGCCTTGAGCTTGAAGTGAGATTTCGATTCCACAATACGTTGCCTCAGAACACAATGGGGATTAGGCTTTAATCAAAACATCAAAGCGTGTATTCTTATGCGCTAAAATTTTATATAGATCCAGAGTGAAACGGAGCACATCATGGCCAGCCGTGGAATTAACAAAGTTATTTTGGTGGGGAATCTAGGTAACGACCCTGAAATTCGTTACATGCCTAATGGCGGTGCAGTAGCAAACATCACGATTGCAACTTCTGAGTCATGGCGTGATAAAGCGACTGGCGAACAGCGCGAAAAAACAGAATGGCACCGTGTTGTGCTGTTCGGCAAACTTGCTGAAGTAGCAGGCGAGTACCTACGTAAAGGTTCTCAAGTTTACGTTGAAGGTCAACTTCAAACTCGTAAATGGCAAGACCAAAGTGGCCAAGACCGCTACTCAACAGAAGTGGTTGTTCAAGGCTTCAATGGCGTAATGCAAATGCTTGGTGGCCGTGCTCAAGGTGGCGCACCAATGGGTGGTGGTCAGCCTCAACAGCAGCAACAAGGTGGTTGGGGTCAACCTCAACAACCAGCTCAGCAGCAATACAATGCTCCTCAGCAACAGCAACAGCAACAGCAACAGCAACAGGCTCCGCAGCAACCTCAGCAGCAATACAACGAGCCACCAATGGATTTCGACGACGATATTCCGTTCTGAGTCGACTGAGTATTGAATTTAAAAGGCCGCGAATTTCGCGGCTTTTTTATTATCTTCGTGCTTGTATCACGGGCTCAATCATTTCAAATTGTAATTAAAAGACAGTAACTCTCAAATCACGAATGATGTCTTGTTTCTTTCCGCCTCAGCTTCTCACATTCACGCGAATGCGATTGTCTAGTGAAGGCTTATCAAGTATAAATATTTCAATAAGGTATATGATGAATAGAAAAGGAATTTGGTATTCATGAGGTATACCCCAACTCTTAAGCTAAGCACGCGGCTGGTGGCCTTTGTCACTATGATCGTTATATGCGCAATGTTTATCTTGTTTGTCGGTGGCACCCTCTCTTTCAAACGACTAGGACAAGAGTATCTCAACCATTATTTGGAAGGGATCGTTGAAGTAGTTGATAAAGAGATGGAAGACCCAGACGCAGCCTATTCGATGCAGCGCTGGATGCCGAAGATGCTGCAGGCGAGTAACATTGTCGAAATGACGTTGTCGACGAATAACGCCGTTGTTTACCGTTTCAAAGATACTTCTCATAAGATGGATAGCTCGGTGTTGTTTGAGCATGAGTACCAACTCACTCACAACCAAGACTACGTCATCTATTTTAAAGCGATCCCTCCTTATTTAGGCTACGGCTACTCGATGCAGGCATTGTGGTCAATCACGCTTGCCGTCGTTCTGATCATTTTCTGTTTGATGCGTGGTGTTAAGTGGCTCAAAGAGCAACTTGCGGGATCGGAAATGCTTGAAGAGCGTGGACGCATGATCCTAGCAGGGCGAGTCGAACAATACGCCAAAGGCGATGAGCGAGAATGGCCATATACAGCCAGTGAAGCGCTAGATGTATTGATCGAAGAGCTTCAAGATGCGCGCCAAGAGCGCAGCCGCTTTGATACCTTTATTCGTACTCAAACCTTTCTTGATAAGCTCACTGGTACTGCAAATCGTGTGCTGTTTGATAGCAAGCTTGAATCTGCTTTGTTAGAAAGTGGTGCTCGTGGCTCAGTGATGCTGATCCGCATTCAAGATTGGAAATCCGTTGAAGAAGAGCAAGATAAGCAAACTTGCGACGAGTTTATTGTTGAAGTTGGTAGCTTACTTTCTAACCTTGTACAGCGTTACCCAGATGCGGTGTTTTCCCGTTACTACAATGCAGACTTTGCATTGTTTTTGCCTCATCAATCGGGCAAAGACGTGGCGAACTTAGCTTCTCAATGTATTCGCCAGCTAGAAAAACTCCACCCTCCTTATCCGTTGGATGCTGACAATTGGTGCCATATCGGTATCACTATGTACAAAGAGGGTGAACGTCATAGTCAAATCATTGATGAAGCAGAGACTGCATTGCGCAGTGCCCAGTTGCAAAATAACAACAACTGGAGCCGCTTTAAGAAGTGGAATCACGACGAGGAAGCACGAGGCAGTGTGAGATGGCGTACGCTATTTGATTCAGCACTCACAGCTGAAAATGTGATACTCTACGCACAATCCGCCTATCTAATAAGTGATGTGGCGCATAAAAAACCTTTGCACGAAGAGTTAACATGTCGGATTCGTGATCCGGAAAATGGCATTGTTAAAGCTTCTCGCTTTATTTCTGCCGTTCGACAAGTCGGTTATGAAGCGCAGATGGACCGCGCAGTGGTTAATAAATTCTTAAAAGACTTTAAACATAGCTTTGATAGCTCTAATTGCTATGTACTTAACTTACATGTTGTGCCTTTTGGGCAACGAGAATATTTCAAATGGTTCCGTGATGAACTCTTACAGTTGTCACGAGAGCAAAGAAAGTGTCTCACTTTTGAGTTTGTCGAAGCACAATTTGTAAGACACTTAGACTTTATGCGACCAGTCGCTAAAATGCTGGCCGGTTTAGAGTGTCACGTCATGATTGGGCAAGCTGGACGCACGATCGTCAGTACCCATTATCTAAAAGAAGTGGACATTCGTTACCTTAAGCTCCATCGCAGTTTGGTAACTAAAATCGATCAGAGACATGAGAACCAGTTGTTTGTCCGCAGTATGTTGGGTGCGGCCGCAAACAGCAAAACAAAAATAATAGCAGTGGGAATTGAGAATAAGCACGAATTGAACACCCTGAACGAATTAGGGGTTCATGGCGGGCAGGGACGTTATTTCTCTCCAGAAGAGCAGTATCTACCTAGATCCAAGCCAACCATTATTTCTCAAGCGGACTCTCAAGTGAAATTGGGACGACGAAATCGCTGGCGAAAAAAATAAAGATAATAATCATGGATTTTAAAGCAGTACTCGATAAGCTCAAGCGGTCATCGGTTGGTGGTCGTAAGTGCTTTTTGGTCATTCAGCCAGACGCAGTTTATTTATCATCACCAACGAAAAGCAGTCGACCGTCCAAATTTGAAATCACAGAATCAAATTGGGAGCGCGCTTGTGAGCAAGCGCTAAGTGTTGCTGCCAGCTCTTACGACTCGTTGGCGGTTGTGCTTTCTCACAACTATTACCAGATGTACCAAATCGACAAGCCAGCAATGCCACGAAACGAGTGGCCTTCGGCGTTGCCGTTCTTGTTAAAAGAGCTTATTTCTGAACGTGCTATCGACATTATTGCTGATGCCGTAGAACTGCCTAACTCAAATAAAGTTCAAGCATATGTGTTGTCGCGCAAAATCCTCGACAAGATTGTACTGCTTGCCAACCGAGTACAACTTACACTTGAATCTATCATTCCTGAAGATGACATCTGGGGTGACACTTCGGGTGAATTAGGCAACTTCCTACTTCTACAACGCAGTGCGCGCGGTCACTTCCGTATTAGCGCATTCGTTGAGCACACCATTGCATTTCATCGTTCCATTCGCAGTGTGACGCCACCATTAACAGGTGTACCTTCAAGTGACTTACAAATGGACAGTTTGTCACTGGAACTGCAACGATCGATAGATTACCTCTCTTCTCAACTGCGTCATGTCCAGTTACATCAATTGAAAGTGTGTTGTGATGACGAAGACGAGAAAGAGCTGGTTGAATCACTCAATTACCGTCTAAGCACCAAGGTGTCTCCTCTGCTAGCAGAAGAGCATGAGCTATCAGGTCATGTATTGGCGGACACCGCGGCGGCTACAGCGAGTGCTCGACGCGTCAACCTTTATCCAGACTTCCTTAAACCGAAGAAGAACCTGTTAACACTTAAAAATGTTGCTATATCTTGGGGTGTTGCTGCTTCATTTATCTTTATCTCTTATGGCTATGTTACTTGGCAAAGCCGAGGCGTCGAAGATGAAATTAAAATCGTGAAAAGCCGTGGTGACATTATGAAGTCTGAGTTGCAACATCAACAGGCTAAGCTTCGCAAGCACCAACCAGATACCAACAAATTGGCGGCGAAAGCACGTTTGGAACGCGAAGTGAAAGCGAAGCGTGACTCACTCAAAGCCGTCGGCAAATACGATGACTCGCAGCGCACAGGGTACTCTGGTGTGATGCAGTCTCTTGCTAAGTTGGGCAGCAACAACATTTCTCTTTCTACCATTCGTATCGACAATACCACTTTAGATCTCAAAGGCTTGGCAAGATCGCCAAGTGCGGTGCCTAACTGGGTGAGCCAATTTAAGAATGAAATTAGTCTTGTTGGACGTACTTTTGATGATGTGAAGATTGGTCGTAACGAAGACAACATTGTGACCTTTGAATTGAAGACGCGTGGAGACAAAGAGAAATGAACGAATTTTGGTCCTCTTTAGAAGAGCGTTTTGATGAGATGAGCGCACGCGAAAAGGTATTGATTGCCTTGTGTGGTCTTGTCACGGTCGTCATGCTGCTGTTTACCTTGGTGCTAGAGCCAAAACTGAATGAAGTAAATAGCAACGATAAACAGTTACGTAATTCGAAACTGACTAATCAGCAGACGGAAATTGAGATATTGCGTATTCAAGCTCAGCTCAAGAAAGATCCGAATGCCGAAATTGATCAAGCCATCTCTCAACTGCTGACCGAAAGCCAGCATCTATCAATGCAGCTTTCTGAAATCATTGAGCACTTGATTACACCTTCACAAATGGCGAGCTTGCTCGAAAGTGTGTTAGAGCAGCAAAGCGGGATTCACTTGGTATCGCTACAGACTTTACCAGCTGAGCCGATAACAGAAGACAAAGAAGCATCGCAATACTCGGGCTATTACGTGCACCCTGTGCGCATGGAGCTGACGGGCGATTACTTTTCGATTGCGAACTACCTGACGAAATTAGAAGGCTTACCAGCAAGTTACTACTGGCGTAGCTTTAGTTACAACGTAGAAGATTACCCTAAAGCAAAACTTGTACTGGAAGTGTATACCCTAGGTTCACGAGAGGAGTTTATTGGTGGTTAAGAAACTCATTATCTCTTTAGCTTTTGCGGCGGTTGCGAGTAGCAGTTTGGCGAGCCAAGACCCAACGGCACCTTTGGGGTGGACTAAGCCTGCGGCGGAGCAAGCGAAGCCAAAAGCGAAACAGCATCGCTTGCCAACATTAAACAGCATCGTGTGCAAACCAAGCACATCATGTGTGGCAATTTTAAATAACCGAATTGTTGAGCCTGGGGCAAAACTCAATGGCTACCGAGTAGCGAGCATCAACAGTGAATTTGTAACTTTAAAGCGTGGTGACCGTCAGTGGAAACTAGAGCTTTTTGGTTTAAACGTAAAAAAATAATAACCAGAGCCTGATCAGATATGCGCAAATTAGTTGTAGGAATCGTGATTGCTTCCTTAATGGGTTGTTCTATGGGTCACCGTGACCCGGTAGAAGTGAAGCAAGTACTTAATGAATCTATCAATGAAGCAAACAGTCGTGCACTAGAAGATATCCCGTCTTCTGTGCAAGCCGATCTTATGCCGAATCTAGACTCAAACGTGTCTTCAAAAGAAGGGACTTTGAAGCGTTTTCGAGTTCAAGCTAACGCGGTTGAGGCGCGTAGCTTCTTTGCTTCTTTAGTGAAAGGTACAGAATACAGTGTGGCAATCCATCCTGCGGTGCAAGGTAACATCACCGTTGACCTTTCTGATGTCACATTAGATGAAGTACTGAATGTTGTGCAGAACATGTACGGCTATGACGTAGTGAAGTCAGGTAAAGTGATTCAAGTTTACCCTGCTGGTATGCGTACCGTGACGATTCCTGTGGATTACCTTCAGTTCAAGCGTTCTGGTCGTTCATTGACAAGTATCGTCACTGGCTCTGTAACGTCGGCTGGTACCTCTAATTCTGGTGGCGGTTCTGATGATTCTGACTCATCAGACTCAAACAACAATAATGGTGATGGCTCTACGACATCAACCGGCGGTACTCGTATTGAGACCATTACTGAAAGTGATTTCTGGCCAATGCTGCAGCAGGCGGTTGCTAACCTGATTGGTTCAGGCAAAGGTCAAAGCGTTGTTGTTACACCGCAAGCTGGTGTGATTACTGTACGTGCTTTCCCTGATGAGATCCGCGAAGTTCGTGAGTTCCTTGGTGTGTCGCAAGAGCGCATGCAGCGTCAAGTAATACTCGAAGCGAAGATCTTAGAAGTAACATTGAGCGACGGCTATCAACAAGGTATCAATTGGTCAAATATGTCTGCCTCCATCGGTAACTCGGGCAGTATTGTGGTTGATCGTAATCCAGTGACTCTGCCTCTAGACGCTATTGGTACTCTTCTAGGTGGACAAACGAACGTCACCTTCTCCGATGGTAACTTTAAAGCTGTGATGAACTTTATGGCGACGCAAGGTGATTTGAATGTGCTCTCTAGCCCGCGTATTACCGCAGCAAACAACCAGAAGTCCGTCATCAAGGTGGGTACTGATGAGTACTTCGTAACTGAGCTTTCTAGTAACGCTGGTAACGGTGAGAACTCGAATGCTGTTCCTGAAGTCGAACTGACGCCTTTCTTCTCTGGTATTTCTCTGGATGTAACGCCGCAAATCGATAACAAAGGCAACGTGTTCCTACACGTTCACCCTGCGGTTATTGAAGTAGAAGAAGAGATTAAACAGCTAAACCTTGGTGGTGATTTCCAAAACATTCAGTTACCACTGGCGAAAAGCTCCATTCGTGAGTCTGACTCGGTGATCCGTGCCAAAGATGGTGATGTGGTTGTGATTGGTGGTTTGATGAAGCAGCAAAACCTAGAGCAAGTATCGAAAGTGCCTTTCCTAGGTGATGTACCTGCGCTGGGTAATTTGTTCCGTAACATCAATAATGTGACGCAAAAAACAGAGCTGGTTATTTTGCTGAAACCAACCGTTGTTGGCGTGAACACATGGCAGAAAGAGCTAGAGCGTTCACGTGATTTGCTACAAGAGTGGTTCCCTGACGCTGAGTAATCAGCGTTGGGAGTGTCGTAAACGTGGTTCTGTGATTCGACTATGTACTTGTCGCATTTTGGATTTCGAGTTCAGCCTTTCTCACTGACCCCAAATACAGAAATGTTTCTTGGGTTAGTACCTCACTACGAGGCTATTCAAACCATAATGGCTGCGGTCAAAATGGGTGAGGGGGTGATTAAAGTGACTGGCGAGGTCGGCACGGGCAAAACCATGGTTTGTCGTAAGCTGATTGAGCAAGTCGAATCTGAAGTTGAACTCGTTTACTTACCTAACCCTGTACTAAATGGCGAGCAGTTACAGTTTGCGGTTGCACGAGAGTTAGGTATTGAAGATACCGACCCACTCAAAGTCGTCTCACTGATTCAGGAGCGTTTGATCCAAATTCATAGTTTGGGAAAAAAGACGGTACTGATTGTCGACGAGGCACAAGCTTTGTCATCCGAAGCTTTAGAAACGCTGCGCCTATTTGGCAACTTGGAGACCGAGCAAGACAAGTTGATTCAACTGGTGTTGTTTGGTCAGCCGGAACTGGATGAGCGACTTGAAACCCACGAGCTACGTCAGTTCCGTCAGCGAATTACGTTTAGTTGTCAGCTCCGGCCTCTCTCGATTGAAGAGGGGGTAGCTTATATCAACAACCGTTTAGACAAAGCTGGCAACGGCGCGCATATTTTTTCGATTGAGCAGAAGAAAGCGATTTGGCGTTCTGCGATGGGCATCCCGAGGTTGATCAACCAAATCAGTCACAAAGCCCTGCTCACTGCGTTCAATGACCGTTGCACGTTATTAAAGAATCAACACGTTTACGTAGCAATGCATGACACCTTCGATGCGCGTAAACCTAAGTTTAAAACTCCCAGATTTTGGGGATGGAGCCAACCTTGAGTGCCATCAATAAAGCATTATCAGAACTTGCTGAAAAAGAGTCGCCTTCAGAGTTAACTCGGGCGGAAATTCCAAGTATTACTCGAAGCAAGCCATGGCTGTGGCTGGTGGGAGGCTTTTCTTTAAGCTTAGCCGTCGGAGGTTGGGCGGTTTCTCAAGGCCCTACGTCGATAGAAGAAGTACCTTTAACTTCAGACGCTTCGGTAAATCACATTGCTGCAGAAGCATCACCAGTGGTTGCAGTAAGTCACTCTCCGACGAATAAGGTGACGCCTCAATTAGATAATGTGGTTTACACGCAAAGAATAGAGAAGCCTAAAGTCACAGTGCAATTACCTGTCGTGGAACCCGCACCAGAAGTGGATGATTTTGCTTCGCGAAGAGAACTAAGCACTGCTCCAGAGCAGCCTATTTTACTGGCTAGCTTAAATAACGGCGTCAGCCGAACTGCGAACGTTTCTCATGAAAGTTCAATGCGTATTGAGCAGGTTGAACTCACGCATCAACAGCTCGCCGAAAAGGCATTGGCCCGTGCAGATAAAGCGATGGATGCCAATGACATGAAAACCGCATTATCTGCATTTGGTGAAGCGCTTCGCTACCAACCGACTAACCTTGAAGCTCGCCAAAAGCTTGCGGCGTTGTATTTCGGTAAAGGCGATACACGAAAAGCCTATGAGATTCTGCAAACAGGCATTTCTCTGGACCCGAACAATCAGCCTTTACGTCTAGCGCTATCCAAACTACTGGTAAAAGCAGATCAGCCAGAAGCCGCATTGAGCCCATTAGTGCATTTGCCGCCAACACCAAGCCGCGACTATTTAGCGATGCGAGCCGCACTTGCTCAAAAGCAGAAACAAAATGACATTGCCCTAGAAAGCTATCAACTATTGACTCAGCGTGAGCCAGAAAATGCGCGCTGGTGGCTTGGTTTAGCCATTCAACAAGAGCGAGCACTTGCCTTTACTCCGGCTATTGCGTCTTACCAAAAGGCGTTGGGCAAAGTCGGTATTTCGAATCAGTCTCAGGCATTTATTCGTGACCGCTTGAATATTTTAAAGCAACTGGAGAACGCACAATGAAAATTCAGTTGAGAAAACGCTTAGGCGACCTATTGGTTGAAGAGGGTATTGTCTCTGAAGATCAGGTCCAGCAAGCCCTGAGTGCTCAGCATAGCACCGGACAAAAGTTGGGCGACGCTCTTATCGATCTTGGCTTTATCAGTGAAAAGCAGATGTTAGACTTTTTGTCTCAGCAACTTGGCTTACCATTGATCGATTTAAGCCGTGCGCCTGTTGATGCTGATGCTGTGCAGATCTTGCCAGAGGTGCATGCGCGCCGCCTACGTGCCATGGTTGTTGCTCGCAATGGTGACACGCTGCGCGTTGCTATGAGCGATCCTGCCGACCTGTTTACGCAAGAATCATTGATGAACTTGCTCGGTGAGTACGATTTAGAATTTATCATTGCACCTGAACGCCAGTTAGTCGAAAGCTTTGACCGCTATTATCGCCGAACCAAAGAAATCGCGTCGTTTGCTGAACAGCTGCAAGCTGAGCACCAAGATGTTGAAGGCTTTGATTACGGCATTGATGAAGGCGACAGCGAAGAAGTTACCGTTGTAAAACTGGTTAACTCGATGTTTGAGGATGCTGTTCAAGTTGGCGCGTCGGATATTCATATTGAGCCAGACGACAAGGTACTGCGTTTACGTCAACGTGTCGATGGTGTACTCCATGAGACACTTCTAAACGAAGTGAATATTGCTTCTGCATTGGTACTACGCTTGAAATTAATGGCGCATCTCGATATCTCTGAAAAGCGCTTACCTCAAGATGGTCGATTCAATATCAAAGTTCGTGGTCAATCGATCGATATTCGTATGTCGACTTTGCCAACGCAATACGGTGAATCAGTGGTAATGCGTTTGCTAAACCAATCTTCTGGTTTGCGTAAGCTTGAAGATTCCGGTTTACCACCTGAGTTACTTGCTCGTCTTCGTCGTCAGCTTTCTCGCCCACACGGAATGATCTTAGTTACGGGGCCGACAGGCTCCGGTAAAACCACCACACTTTATGGTGCGTTAAGTGAATTAAACGTGCCGGGCAAGAAGATCATCACCGCAGAAGATCCAGTGGAATATCGTTTACCACGCATTACTCAGGTTCAGATCAACAGTAAGATCGATCTAACGTTTTCTCGCGTGCTACGTACCTTCCTACGTCAAGACCCAGACATCATCCTTATCGGTGAGATGCGTGACCAAGAAACGGTTGAGATTGGCCTCCGTGCTGCACTAACTGGTCACTTAGTACTAAGTACCTTGCACACTAACGATGCGGTGGACAGTGCGTTACGTATGATTGATATGGGTGCGCCTGGTTACTTGGTCGCGAGTGCGGTGCGTGCCGTCGTAGCTCAACGACTTGTTCGTCGTGTCTGTCCTGATTGTAAAACAACGGATGTGCTTGATGAGGCTCGTCAGCAGTGGCTTGCGGGTCGCTTCCCAAATCAAATCGGCACTACTTTCCACAAAGGTGCAGGTTGTCAAAACTGTAACCTGACCGGTTATCGTGGCCGAGTTGGTGTGTTTGAAATGCTCGAGCTAGAAAATGAGATGATGGACAAGCTGCGTGCTAATGATGCTGTAGGCTTTGCTCAAGTGGCGCGCCGCTCAGAAAACTATAAGCCTCTGTTGGCTTCTGCTATGGAGCTTGCACTGCAAGGCACCGTGAGTTTGGATGAAGTTATGGCTCTTGGTGAGGGCGATGCTTCTGGTAAAACCGACCCAATTTTCATGTAGGTAAGTGAATGCCAACTTTTCGTTATCAAGGCCGCACCTTAGACGGCTCATCAGCCAGTGGCAAAGTCGACGCGGTGAATTCCGAAGCGGCAGCGGAAGCATTGATGAATAAGGGGATTATTCCTCTAAACCTGCGTTTAGAAAAAGAAGCGGTCAAAAGCAAAGTCAGCTTATCCAAGTTACTTGTGCCTGCGATTCCGCTTGAAGTGATTATTCTGTTTTCACGTCAGCTTTTTAGCTTGACCAAAGCTGGCGTGCCATTGCTGCGCTCTATGCGTGGCCTGCTGCAAAACTGCGAAAACAAGCAACTTAAGGAAGCGCTTGAAGAAGTTGTAGCGGAATTGAGTAACGGTCGTGGTCTTTCCTCCGCGATGCAACCACATACCAAAGTGTTTAGCCCGTTGTTCGTTTCGATGATCAACGTGGGGGAAAATACGGGTCGCCTAGACCAAGCCTTGCTACAGCTAGCAAACTATTACGAACAAGAACTGGAAACGCGTAAGCGCATCAAAGCAGCCATGCGCTATCCAACTTTTGTCATCGTGTTTATCACCATCGCGATGTTTATTTTGAACATTCTGGTTATCCCAGAGTTTGCCTCCATGTTTACGCGCTTTGGTGTTGAGTTACCGCTGCCTACCAGAATTTTGATCGCAACGTCGAACTTCTTTGTGAATTATTGGGGCTTGCTGATCGCCGCGATCATTGGTGCGTTTATTCTTTTCAGATCTTGGGTAGCTACCGCTGACGGTCGAGAGAAGTTCGACAAACTGCGTTTAAGGCTGCCTATTGTTGGTGACATTGTGAACCGTGCCCAGCTTTCTCGATTTTCAAGAACCTTCTCGTTGATGCTGAAATCCGGTGTGCCTCTAAACCAGTCATTGGCACTGGCTGGTGAAGCGCTAGGTAACAAGTTCTTAGAGAACCGAATTTTTGAAATGAAATCGGCGATTGAAGCGGGCAGTACCATTTCAGTTACGGCAATCAACAGTAAGATTTTTACGCCTCTGGTTATTCAGATGATTGCGGTCGGTGAAGAAACTGGTCGTATTGATGAACTGCTATTGGAGGTCTCAGACTTCTATGACCGTGAAGTGGATTACGACTTAAAAACCCTAACTGCACGAATAGAACCGTTACTTTTGGTCATTGTAGCAGGCATGGTTATGGTGTTGGCACTCGGTATCTTCCTGCCAATGTGGGGGATGCTGGACATCATCAAAGGCGGCTAACGGCGTGGTCGAAAATCAAAGCCGAGCAACGTTGATTCTTGCAGGAATCGTCGGGGTTATTGTTCTGGGCGTATTTATACAAAAGTTGAAACCGATAGAGCAAGAAGCGCAAGATACAGGCGCGAAACTTGCCAAGGTTTGGATGCAAGATAGTGTGCAAAGATACCGCCAAGCGTGGCTTGTACATGGACAGCCTAAGCAACTGTTTATGGACGGTTTTAAGCTTAACATGACGGACGGGGGCTTGGTGTCACCTTTCAAACCAAGCGGTGTACTCGATTGTGACTATTGGCTATCGGTTCATTACCCACAACGTAAAATTATGGCGAGTGAATTGTTAGAAATTCGTGGAGCAATTAAAAGTAATAGTTATACATGTCATTATACTTATGAAAATGGACAAAGAGTTGTTGTTATATCAGACGCTAATTACCTGAAAATAGACGTCGAAATTTCGGCGGAGTGAATTTTTTGACACTTAAGTACTATAAATAGGAATGAAAGTCGGTATAATGCAAACATTACCATAAGAAAAAGGTTGTAATGAAAAGTAAACCAAACATGGGATATCTTTTTTGCACGGCTTTAACTTAACAATGGCGAATCGTCATTCTGCTCAAGCGGTAGAAAAAGGGCTCAATGGATAAACATTGGTTTATCGCTGAGATGCCACACCGTTTTGACATTATCCAAAATGGTCGCATGACCGATAAACTTTGCAGTCACTCTGCATGCTTACATAGAGAGAGTAAACAATGAAAAGACAAGGTGGTTTCACCCTTATCGAATTGGTAGTGGTAATTGTAATCCTAGGTATTCTAGCGGTAACTGCAGCACCACGTTTCCTTAACCTGCAAGACGATGCTCGTAACTCTACACTTGAAGGGTTAAAAGGCGCTATTACTGGTGCGTCAGGTATTGTATACGGTAAATCAGCTATTGCGGGTACGGAAACTGCTTCTTCAGAAACTGATTTAGACCTAGGTAATGGTGAAACAATCAAAACTATTTACGGCTACCCTGTTGCAACTCTAGCTGCTTTACAAGAAGTAGTAGATGGTCTGGGTGCTGATGAAGACTTTGTTGAGAAAGCCGGTTCTGCCACAGGTAAGGTGTATTTTGGTATTGATAAGTACACTAAAAAGTGTGTTGAGTACACTCAAGCTACCTCTTCGGCTGTTGCATCTACTACTGTAGTAGATACAGGTGCTAGCAACCTTTGTAACGATAAGTAATCGTAATTGGTAGAGGCCAGCTAGTCTGGCCTTTATCTCTTTATTTTGATTAATCTCGGAATAGTTCATATGCGTAAATCATCGGGTCTTAGTGCAATAGAGTTTGTAGTTGTACTGATTATCTTAGGTGTCGTCGGTTATGTGGTATTACCAAGATTTATCAGCTTCGAGCCAGAAACTTATGAAGCAAAGTGGGAGCAAACTAAGCAAACCGCTGAGCACGTTTCTGAGACGTTAAGCAATAAAGAAACTTACGATCGAATTGAAGAAGAATTGGAGCGCTCTAAAGGAGAGAAATAACCTGCCGATGGTTATTTGTACACTTGCTCACAGTTCGAATTTAAAAATTATAAATCTATCATTATTCTCATAATTTCATCGTATACTTATTTCGCTTGTCCTAAGCCTAAGGTTGGGTTATGAAAATTCGCAGCTCTGCATTAGGGTTTACATTAATGGAGCTGATCCTAGTGATCGTCCTCCTTTCCATTCTTTCTCTCTATGCTGCTAGCCGCTTTATGGGCAAGGGCAGTGTTTCCGCGTTTGCGCTTCAAGAACGGGCTATTTCAGTGATTCGCCAAGTACAGGTGAATCGCATGCAATCAAATACCTCAACCACGGATACCAACTTCCAATTAGAAGTTTCCTCTAGTTGTATCGGCTCAGTTGCGGCTTGTTCGCTGAGTGGTAATGAGAAGGACGCCCGTAGTGACTTGGTTGAAGATTCCGCTGCAACGTTCAGTCTAACTGGAGCAACAAGTCCAATTAGCTTTGATTTATTAGGGAATCCATTAAGTGTTGCTTCCGATGGTGTGTCTATTCTTATCCGCGATGTAAATGGTCAAAGCCAATGTCGAGTGCTGATTAACTCTCAAGGTTATGTCTCTGAGGGCTCATGCTCATGAGAAAGCAACTCGGTATGACCTTAGCTGAAATGATCATTGCTATTGTCCTGATGGGCATTGCGATGGTGGCATTTACCTCCTTCCTTGTTCCTCAAATTCGTGACTCCGCGATGCCACATTATCAAACCCGAGCAACCGCGCTTGGGCAAAGCTTTATGTCGCAAATTTTGGCGCGTGGTTTTGACGAGAACAGCGACTTTGATGGTGGTTTATTGCGTTGTGGAGAAAGTACGCTTGGAGCACCAAATTGTTCGAGTAACCTCGGTCCTGACTCTGGTGAGTCCATTCCTGAAAACTTTAACGATGTCGATGATTACATCGGTTGTTGGAGTACGCCAACGACGGTTGCTCAATGCCAAGAGACGAGCCGAGGTAATATTTCAGATATCTTGGGTTCAAGTAGCGAAGATAAGTACCGTAACTTCCGAGTTGAAGTTAGCGTGGCATATGATGATCTGAGCGCCACGCCACCGACAGGCATCACTAACTATAAAAAAGTCACAGTGAGAATCTTTGCGAGTAATGCTCAGCCGCTCACACTTACCGCCATACGAGGTAACTACTGATGAAAACTCGTGGTTTCACCTTAATGGAAATGATCGTTACGATCGTTATCGGCAGCTTTATCATGCTTGGCATTGCAGGCTACGTGCAGTTGGGCATGAAAGGCTATGCGGATACGATTGATCGTCAGCGAATGCAAACTCAAGCGCAGTTTGTATTAGAAAAAATGTCTCGTGAAATTCGTCACGCTGTTCCAAATAGCTTTCATGTACCTGCAGGTGCAGCAAACTGTTTGGAATTTGTGCCGATTGAGTATTCAGGCTTTTATACTCTGACGAATAATGACTTGGAGTTTTTACTCGGTAATGACTCTACGCTAAACCCCATACCTGCTAACCGTTGGATGGTGATTAACCCAAGTCGCTACGAAGACTTACAATCTGCCTCTCCACAGAGTTTAGCGGTCGGCGGTTTAGCCAAAACTGGCGATGTTTTTGTTGTCAGTGGTGCAGCAAGTACGATTGGTGGCACTTCCATTTCTAGCCGTCATTACATCTACCAGAACAATTCAGAAGTTCGCTATTGTTTCGACAACAAGCGCGTCACGCGTAATGGCATTACGGTTGCGGACAGTGTCGATACTTCGACGAGTGATATGCACTACCTCGAGCCAACACTTCAACGTGGCGGTATCGTGCATATCAACTTAGAGTTCACTCAAAACGGGGAGCGTAGTGTTTACCAACAAGACGTGCAGGTGCTCAATGTTCCGTAAAAATGCTCAGCAAGGCAATGTCCTGATCGTCGTTTTGTTCGTCATCATTGTGATGGGCTATTTAGCTGCATCTCTAATGAAGGTGAGTTGGTCAAATCAGAGTACGTTGACTCGCGAATTTCTAGGCACTAAAGCTTGGTTTATTGCGCAATCTGCCAATGAGTGGGCACTGACTCAGCTATATCCTTTAAACGATACGAATCCTGATGTAGCCAACTTTTGTGCTAACACGGTAAGTGGCGCTACACCAAATGTTACACAAGGCACTGGCTGTCAATTAAGTGCTATGACATGTTCAAACATTGGTACCTTCAATGCAGGTACCTCTGAAGCTGAATCTCTATTTAGAGTGCAAGCCACAGCAATCTGTGGTTCCGGGGTTGCACAAGTACAGCGACAACAAGAGATTTGGGTTAGGGAGTAAATCATATAATGAAAAAAATAATATCAATCATCATTCCAATACTTGCTTGCTTGCTGAACGCTCCTGTTCAGGCTGGGACGTGTGATGTCTGGGGTAATCAAGACTTTACTGTAACCTTTAATGTGGTTGGCCCAGCATCAAATAGCTATGTGTATCTCGATCATAGTGGTTCACATCCTCGAGAAGTACTTTGGTATAATGGCTATGAATATGGCAATGCAAACTACTACTTCGATGAGCCTAATTTACTAGCAGGCCAACCCTATAATATTCGTCTTGAGCATCAAGTTAGCCATAATTCTGGAACGTTAAAATATTATCGCAAGTTTGCCGGAGACAGTGAATGGCAACTCATTGACGTTAAGAATGATGTAGATTTAAAAAATGGTAAGTTGACTTTGTATGATCAGGGAAGCCCGAGTCAAGTTGATTGTAGCGGTAGTACTCCCGATCCAGTAGAGCCTGAAGTGCCAGATGATGTATGTCAGTACTTTCCTCAGCCAATTCAAGGGATGAAAGGTTACACTGAGAACACGCTTAATGTACCAAATAAAAGTGCGCGTGCGCTCGGGTGGTCTGAAGAGTACAAGAGCTACTATACAGTCACAAATAAAGAAGATTTATTTTACTACTCTCCGAATGCTCAACAGCCGAATAAACCTCAGTACATCTTGGCGGGTTTTGATAAAGCGAACGTAGATGATGCTCGAGATAGATTGTATCGTTCCCCTATTTGTGGAAGTGATACGGGGTGTGATGTCGGTAATAATGATGCGCATCTAGAGGCGAGAAAAGCGTCTGAACCTACAGGTGTTCCTACCGACTTTGGTGACCGTTCATTATCGTTAGAGGCTCATAATATCGGCTATAAGTGTGACAATACTAACTTGTGTAGCGCGACACGCTACTCTCTAAATGGCAAGAGTGGAATCGAGATTAAAATCGAAAAGAATCTTGATAGCTTATGGGTAAGTCAGAACAATTCGCCTTTTGATCAAATTAAAGTAATTTTACCCGACGGCACCAATGTTCGTAACTTCAGAGCTGAAGCGGGTCCGAGAGATGACTTGAGAATTGTTATTCCTCAAGACTCTACCATCACTTTTGAACGTTGGGAGCATGTTGGGCACACTAAGTATTCTTTTTATAACAACTCCAGAATCAACGTGAGTGGTAACTCAGTTGTTTTCTCTAATCCTATTGATGTTACAACAAACTACTACGCAACAATTTATGCACCAAATGCGTCAGTGAATTTTCAAACAAAATCTAAACAATTCTATGGGTTTATCTTAGCCGATACTGTTAATTTCAATAACCCGATTACGGTGCATGGTTCAGTAACAGCGCGTCATTTGACAATGAAGAAAAATGTCGTGATTCAAAAGCCTGATTATTCGTGCCCTGTGGAACCTCCAGTCCAGCAATGTAATTTACTTCCAATGGAAACGTTTAGTTCATCTAATGTTGATAACTGGTCTGTTATTGGTTATGGCAGCAGCGTAAAGCCACAAGTAGTTAATGGACGATTTCGACTCAATGATAATAGAGCTCGTCAAGCGACAGCTTCTGCTTACAACTACTTGTTCCCGTCCGATGAGAACTACTTAGAAATTGAGTTCGATCACTTTGCTTATGGTGGTGGCTATAATGGTGCAGATGGCGTTGCTTTGGTTATCTCTGATGCTAATGTGCCTCCGCAAACAGGGGCTTTCGGCGGGCCATTGGGCTATGGTATGAAACTACACAAAAACCACTCTGGTGAGGTGTCTCATGATGTAGAGGGCTTTGCTGGTGGATGGTTAGGCATAGGTATCGATGAATACGGCAACTTTTACCGAGAAGGTGGGGAAAACCTTGCTAGTCATGGCTCTGCAAACAGTGTTGGCGTGCGTGGTGCAGGCATTAAAGACAACAACGGTAAATGGCTAAAAGGTTACAAGTACATCAAAGGAAAGCAGTTTAACCAACCGTTAGATAATCGTTCGAGTACTCCTCACCGTTACAAGGTTATTTTGAACTCTCGTAATTCGGGGGTGATTACTCTATCCGTACAGCGAAAGGTTGGAGTTAATGGTCAATGGCATACAGTAATTAGTGATTTTGATGTATTAACTGAAGGAAACTTCCATTACACACCAGAAAACTTCCGTATTTCAGTTACTGCTTCCACGGGGGCACTTACAAACACACACGAAATGGATAACTTCCAAGTTTGTGCCGATAAATACCAGAAAATAACGGAAGGCATTCACCACTTCGAATTTGATTACGCTGGTACTGGCAGTATTTGTCAGGCGTCCGAGGTAACACTACGAGCATGTATGGATCCTTCTTGTTCGAAAACGTACCCATCTTCAGTATTGAGCTCGAACCCAGGAGCAACGGTTGACCCTGTGACGGTGTCCTTATTACCGCAATCGGATTCTCTTGTCGCATGGGAAGGGGGAGATCGTGTTACGTTCTCTGACTCTGTTTCGTTGAAGCTACAAGCGTTCCAATCAGGTTCAGCAAAACTTGGAATTGCAAGTAGCTCGGTTCCACAGTTTGGCTTTGACGGGGCGAAGTGTCGTATTGCTGGTGGGCCTTTGTCGGAGCAGAACTGTAATATTTTATTTAACTCCGCTGCGCTAGGTGTGAATATTCCAGACAAAGTGGCGGGTAAGCCATTCTTTAGTGAGCGAGGCCAGCCACAGTATGGCAGCCAAAACTCGCCTTACTTGGAGTTTTGTAGCTCTTCAAGTCAGCAAGGTGGGAAAGGTGAAAGCCGAGACGTTCAGCTGTCATTGGAAAGAATTGAGCCAGCAAATAACGCGGTATCTGTACCAACGTATGTTTCATTTATAAAACAGAATGGTTCGTTCAGTGATGAGGTTGCTGTTGGGGTCGGTGCTACTGTTAATGTAAATAACGTTTATTTTAACAGTCAGGGCAAGGCGTATTTCAACCTAAGATACCCAGAAGCAGGAAAAGTCGCGCTAAAGGCAAAAATAAAAGATGAGCAGGACTCATTAGGCCAAAATAGTTTTGTTAGTTTTCCTGCTTATTTAACGCTGTCAACCGATAGTGGACAATGTGGCTCAGGTTCTTGTACTAAAGGCTTCGTTGCTGCTGGTGAACCTTTCAATATGTTCGTAACAGCGCATCAGTTTGGTGGAGCATTGGCGAAAAACTATCAGCAAGAAGGGCTATCTGTCGCTCATAAAGTGACTTATCCAACGACTGGCGCTTTGTCAGCCGGGGTTTTAGGTAAGGATGTGTATGATCATGATACGCCAACAAATGCAAAAGATTCGATTGAGCAAAGTGTCTCCGA
This sequence comes from Vibrio sp. LB10LO1, assembly GCF_010092875.1. Lineage (NCBI taxonomy): Bacteria > Pseudomonadati > Pseudomonadota > Gammaproteobacteria > Vibrionales > Vibrionaceae > Vibrio > Vibrio sp. LB10LO1. The sequence goes on along the minus strand of NZ_JAADJW010000020.1, from coordinate 61,033 downwards.
GGTCGGTGCGTTTGAGTTTACAGTAACGCCGCCAGAAGCTTACTTGGGCAGTAAAGCGTTTGTGATTGAGCCCGCGAAAGGCGTCATTGGTCGAATCTACCCTAAATACTTTAAAGTTTACCCAGATGAAAATGCGGACTGGGATTATCCCAATGGACAGAGTTTTGCTTATATGAACCAGCCATTTGGTGTGAGTAAGTTCTATGTGGAGGCTCTAAATACTAGTAAAGGATCGCTGACTAACTACTCGTATTTCGACGATTCTTTGCTAGCGAAATTCAATTTGTATGAGAGTGGCTCTTACACGTCTCGTTTCTCTTCTGTTAAGACTTACAGCGGAACATGGAAGGAAAACTCTGGTCAGTCGCTTGTGGATTCTAGAAGTGTAGGTATTTATACGGGGTCAAGTAGTGATGGTTTGCTTGTAGCGAAGGGAAGTGGATCTCATTACCCTGATGGGCCTTTCAACTTGTTTGAGCAAGGTAAGGACACATTAATTTCAATCACAGGCTCAAGTGCTAGTAAGGACCCTGTGACGGTAATCGAGAGTGATTCAGTTTTGGCTCCGCAACCTGACATCCGCTTTGGTCGTGTCGACCTAGATGATGTCGGTGGTAACCAAGGCTCGACATTACATGTGCCACTTCGAGTTGAATTCTGGAATGGTAGCCGCTTTGTCGCCAACCCTCATGACAGTCAAACCGATGTGAAAGGTGTCACTGCTGCTGAAGCGCATATTTGGCCAAAAGGTACTGATGCGGCCCCTAAAGCGGTCACATTAGGAGCTGGTGGTAAAGTTTCTGAAGGTTACTCTCGAACGGTAACGGCTAAAGAAGCGGAGTCATATCGTCAGCAGACGCGCGTTTGGTTAGATCTTGATGCCTCTGCAAATGGTTTACCATGGCTTAAATACAACTGGAATAAAGATAACGCTGGTGAAGAAAACCCATCATCGGTTGTCACGTTTGGTATTCATCGTGGTAATGACCGAGTGATTTATCGTGGTGAACCGGGGTTAACCGGACAGTAACAAACTTCGGTTTTTTGCGTTAAGTAAGGAAACTGCAAGAAATTGAGGCTTTCTGCTCATGTTTGTGTACCAATGCCTTGCTGTGACAGCGAGGCATTGGTACATTTAGGACAATTTTTGTCTTCTAAATTTTTGCAGGATGAGCGAAGAATATGTTTAAAAAACTTCGTGGCATGTTTTCTAACGACCTATCTATCGATTTAGGTACTGCCAACACTCTAATTTACGTAAAAGGACAGGGCATCGTCCTTGATGAACCTTCTGTAGTTGCTATTCGTCAAGATCGTGTAGGTTCTGCAAAAAGCGTTGCTGCTGTAGGCCATGCGGCAAAACAGATGCTTGGTCGTACGCCGGGCAACATCTCAGCAATCCGCCCAATGAAAGACGGCGTTATTGCTGACTTCTACGTAACAGAAAAAATGCTTCAGCACTTCATCAAGCAAGTGCACGACAACAGCATCCTTAAACCAAGCCCTCGTGTACTGGTTTGTGTTCCTTGTGGCTCTACTCAAGTTGAGCGCCGTGCGATTCGTGAATCAGCACTAGGTGCTGGCGCACGTGAAGTTTACCTAATTGACGAGCCAATGGCGGCGGCAATCGGTGCAGGTCTGCGCGTATCTGAGCCAACAGGTTCAATGGTGGTCGATATCGGTGGTGGTACAACCGAAGTTGCGGTTATCTCACTAAACGGTGTGGTTTACTCTTCTTCTGTACGTATCGGTGGTGACCGCTTTGATGAAGCCGTGATCAACTATGTACGTCGTAACTACGGCAGCTTGATCGGTGAAGCAACCGCTGAAAAGATCAAACACGAAATCGGTTCTGCTTACCCTGGCGATGAAGTTCAAGAAATCGAAGTTCGCGGTCGTAACCTTGCAGAAGGTGTTCCACGTAGCTTTAGCCTGAACTCAAACGAAATCCTAGAAGCGCTGCAAGAGCCGCTATCAGGCATCGTATCTGCAGTGATGGTTGCGCTTGAGCAATGTCCACCAGAGCTAGCGTCTGATATCTCTGAAAACGGTATGGTACTAACAGGTGGTGGTGCACTACTGAAAGACCTAGACCGTCTACTAATGGAAGAAACAGGTATTCCTGTGGTTATCGCTGAAGACCCACTTACATGTGTGGCTCGTGGTGGTGGTAAGGCACTAGAAATGATCGACATGCACGGTGGCGATCTATTCTCTGAAGAATAAAGTGTTAGGTGAAGTCCACTCGGGCTTCACCTTCATTTCCTCACTCTGTAATTTCAATCTGCTCCATACCTAGAATCACACTATGTCGAATTCTTAGGTTGCCAAGTAAGGCTCAATAATCATGGTAGCAATCAGGTTAAAAACAAGATGAAACCGATTTTTGGCAGAGGCCCATCTCTGCAATTGCGTCTGTTTTTTGCTGTCATCGTGTCGGCGAGCTTAATGCTGGCTGATAACCGTCTAGATACGTTTTCCAACGTCCGATACCTATTGAACAGTATGGTTGCACCTATTCAGTATGCAGCCAATATGCCTCGTAGCATGTTTGATGGAATGTTCGAGCGTTTAAACACTCGTCAGGCATTGATTGAAGGCAATCGCAATTTGAAGCGCGAAGTGCTTCGCCTGAAGAGCGAGCTGATCTTGCTCGACCAATATAAAGAAGAAAACCAACGCCTGCGCAAACTTCTCGGCTCTTCCTTCGTCCGTGACGAAAAGAAAGTCGTGACAGAAGTGATGGCCGTTGATACATCACCATATCGTCACCAAGTGGTGATTGATAAAGGCCGTATTGATGGTGTGTACGTTGGCCAACCTGTTATCAACGAGAAAGGTATCGTTGGTCAGGTGACGTTTGTTGCGGCGCATAACGCACGCGTATTGCTGCTAACAGATGCGAAAAACGCAATTCCAGTTCAGGTAATTCGTAACGATATTCGCGTGATCGCTTCCGGTAACGGTGAAGTGGATGAAATCCAGTTGGAACACATCCCAACCAGTACTGATATCCAAGTGGGTGATTTGCTGGTGACATCGGGTCTTGGTGGTATTTACCCAGAAGGCTACCCAGTTGCGACAGTCACGAATGTCGATCACGATACTCGCCAAGAGTTTGCATCGATCAAAGCGGAGCCAGTGGTTGAATTTGATCGTCTGCGCTACTTGTTGTTGATTTGGCCGAATGAAGACCGTCAACATAAAGTACTGCAATCCAATGTAGAAGAAGGTTCAGAACAAGAGGTAACCGATGGCCAATAGTGTATTAAGAAGTCGAATGGTCATCGGCGTCAGCTTCTTCGTTGCGCTAGTCCTACAAACCATTCCATGGCCGGGCGTACTCGATTTGTTGCGCCCATCATGGCTGTTCCTAGTGACCTGTTACTGGGTATTGGCATTGCCGCACCGTGTCAATGTTGGTACCGCTCTGATCTTAGGTTTGTTGTGGGACATTTTGATTGGCTCGACGCTCGGGATCCGAGGGATGATGATGTCGATCATTATCTACTTGGTGGCATTAAACTTCTTAGTGATCCGTAACATGGCATTATGGCAACAATCTATTTTGATTGCCTTTTTTACCGTGCTACTAGAGCTTCTCATATTCTGTGGGGAATATTTGAACCAGGACGTAGTATTTAATCCATTATCCCTGTGGACTGCAGCAATAAACTGTATACTTTGGCCATGGATGTTTTTATTAATGCGACGCGTCCGTCGCGCATGGCACGTAAGGTAGCGTTGTGAAAAAGGGCTTATCCCTCGTACTCGCATCGGGTTCTCCGAGAAGAAAAGAGCTGCTTGCTCAGTTAGATTATGACTTTGATATTGTGCTTCCTGATATAGAGGAAGCCAAACAAAACCATGAGCAAGCAAAAGACTATGTGTTGCGTCTCTCTTTGGAAAAAGCTCAAGCAGGCTTAGCGATGGCTAAGCCTGATTCCGTTGTATTGGGCTCAGATACCGTGGTGGTATGCGATAACCACGTATTAGAGAAACCTAAAAATTTCGAAGATTCAAAACGCATGCTCAGCAATTTGTCCGGTCGTCAGCATCAAGTGATGACGGCGGTGAGCGTCGTATCAAAAGAACAACAACACTCAGTGGTCGTTATCACTGACGTGTGGTTCAAAACACTGACTGAAGAAGAAATAGAACGATACTGGCAGTCAGGCGAACCATGCGATAAAGCTGGAAGTTATGGTATTCAAGGACTCGGTGGGCGTTTCGTCACCCGAATCGAAGGCAGTTATCACGCCGTAGTAGGCTTACCTTTGTTCGAAACCGATCAGCTAATTCAAGAATTTTTATAATTGTTTTGAGGTGTGCACATGAGTGCAGAATTGCTGCTTAACGTGACCCCGAGTGAGACTCGTGTGGCCATGATTGAAGGTGGAGTACTACAAGAAGTTCATATAGAACGTGAATCGCGCCGCGGCATTGTTGGCAATATTTACAAAGGCAAAGTGAGCCGAGTATTGCCGGGCATGCAAGCGGCGTTTGTCGATATTGGTCTAGATAAAGCGGCATTCTTACACGCGTCAGACATCGTTCCACACACCGAATGTGTGGCAGAGAACGAAAAGCAACAGTTCCAAGTGCGTGATATTTCTGAATTGGTTCGCCAAGGACAGGATATTGTTGTACAGGTGGTTAAAGACCCGCTAGGTACCAAGGGCGCTCGTCTGACGACTGATATCACTCTTCCTTCGCGTTATCTTGTTTTTATGCCGGGAGCGAGCCATGTTGGTGTTTCTCAGCGTATTGAAAGCGAAAGTGAGCGTGAGCGTCTGAAGAAAGTCGTCAATCACTACTGTGATGAGCACGGTGGCTTTATCATTCGTACTGCGGCAGAAGGTGCTGATGAGAAAGAGCTTTCTCAAGATGCGGCATTTTTGAAGCGTTTATGGCAGAAGGTGATGGAGCGTCGTGCGAAGTATAAAACTCGCTCGACCTTGTACGGTGAGCTAGGCTTAGCCCAGCGCATTCTACGTGATTTTGTTGGCACTGAATTGGACAAAATCATGGTCGACTCTCGCCTAGAGTATGAGAACCTAAAAGAGTTTACCTCTGAGTACGTGCCTGAGCTAACAGACAAGCTTGAGCTATACGAAGGTGACAAGCCGATCTTCGACATGTACGACACAGAGAACGAAATCCAACGTTCTTTGGAGCGTAAGGTTGAGCTTAAATCTGGTGGCTACCTAATCATCGATCAAACTGAAGCGATGACAACGGTCGACATCAATACCGGTGCGTTTGTTGGTCGTCGTAACCTTGAAGAAACCATCTTCAACACCAACGTCGAAGCGACCCAAGCGATTGCCCGTCAACTGCGCCTACGTAACTTAGGCGGTATCATTATTATCGACTTCATCGATATGTTATCGGACGAACATCGTAAGCGTGTACTAACTTCGCTTGAGACCGCCTTGTCAAAAGACCGTGTAAAAACCAACATTAACGGCTTTACTCAGCTAGGCTTAGTTGAGATGACTCGTAAGCGTACGCGCGAAAGTATTGAACATATCTTATGTTCTAGCTGTCCTACTTGTGAAGGTCGCGGCAGCGTGAAGACTGTTGAGACCGTGTGTTACGAGATCCTACGTGAAATCACTCGAGTGAATCGTGCGTATGATGCAGATAACTTCGTTGTGTACGCATCGCCATACGTAGCTGAAACACTATTGGGTGATGAATCCCATGCACTAGCTGAACTCGAAGTATTTATTGGTAAGCAAGTTCGTATTCAAGCTGAACCCCTGTACATTCAGGAGCAGTTTGACGTCGTCATGATGTAATTGGAAAATTTGTGAATTCTGGTTTTAACCGTTTCGGGCGTTTCTGCGCGTGGACATTAGTCACTCTGTTGGTGCTTCTGGCCATTTTAGTGACCACACTGCGCGTAGCATTGCCACAACTTAACCACTTCCAAGATGAGATCAAAACCTGGGTCAAGCAAGGCACAGGTTTTGACTTTTCTATCACCAGCGTTGCTGGCTCTTGGCGTAACAGCCATCCCTCTATCGCACTGCAAGGTTTAGAAGCGAATCTGCCGAACAACCAAGATGCTCGTTTTGCAGTGGATGAAATCCATATTGAATTCGATCTTATTCAATCTCTTTTGCAGTTTAAGCCCGTGGTTGCGGACTTAACGATCGATGATTTAGCGTTAGATATTCGTACTGTCGACCTGTTGTCGAAATCAGAAGGCAAAGAGCCAACTGCGAATGTCAGCAAAAATGAAACCAAGCTGATTGATCAACTCGACTCTCTATTGCTGCGACAGTTTGAAGATTTCACCATCACTGATTCTCGCATTTGGTATAAATCGGTTTCCGGTGAAACTCGCCGCTTGGATATCGAACAACTCCGCTGGAGTAACCAAGGTAAACACCATCTAGCAGAGGGTACGGTAAGTATTGCCGATGCAAGTCTTAACTCGTTATTAGTACGTGCCAACTTTAAAGATTACGGCTCGTTGCGTGATGTGTCGGGCGAGTTTTACGTAAGTGTAAAAGACGTGTCTGTGACGCCTTGGCTAACCACGTACATGCAAGAACAATCGGGTGTTGAGTCTGGTAAAGTGAGCCTCAATACTTGGCTGACATTGAGACATAGCCAGCCGAGCTATGCTTACGTCGACTTACAACCCTCTGAACTGGTTTGGAATGAGAATGGCCATCATGATCTTCTGATCGAATCTGGTATTTTCAAGCTACTACCCGATAAAGAGGGGTGGAAAGTAAATGGTCACTCACTTCAAATCCGCACGGATGACAGACCATGGCCAGAGCTAGATGTTGCTTTTGATTGGCAACCAGAAGGCTGGTTACTCAACCTTTCTCAATTGGATATTGAAGCGCTAACCCCGTTAATTAAATTAGCACCGAAGTCAGAATCCACCACGGATTTACTCGACAAGCTTGCGCCAAAAGGGCGTGTAGAAGACATCCGTCTGTCGATGAATGGCAGCTTAGATACGTTGCGTTATTCTGCCGAACTGGAAGAGCTAGGCTTAACGCAATGGGAACTGCTTCCGGGCTTTAGTCATGTGCAAGGCAAGGTGTCGGGTAACTTAGATCAAGCAAAAGCGAAAGTGACCGTTATTGATGATGTGTTTCCGTATGGAGATGTATTTCAAGCGCCGTTGAACATTAAGCAAGGTGAGGTCGACATCATCTGGCAGCAAGATGAAGCAGGCTGGCGTTTATGGTCCGATAAAGTGACGGCGGCAACACCGGATCTGCAAGTGCTGGGTGCGTTCCGTCTCGACTTCCCGAAAGAACAAAGCCCATTCCTGTCGTTTTATGCCGAAGCTGACCTCTACAACGCGGGTGAAACTTGGCGTTACCTGCCGACGTTAGCGCTTGGGCAAGATCTGACAGACTATCTCTCGACTGCGATTCAAGGTGGTAAGGTCAATACTGCTAAGCTGCTTTGGTATGGCGAGCTAGGTGACTTCCCGTATAAAGCGCATAACGGTATGTTCCAAGCATGGGTTGGTTTGAAGAACGCGAAGTTCAGTTTTGATACGGCATGGCCAACCATCACAGATTTACAGCTCGATTTATTGTTTGAAAATGACGCCATGTATTTGGATTCGAAGTCTGCCACGTTAAATGGCGTGAAAGCGAAGCGAATCACAGGTCGTATTCCTGAGCTTGCAGAAGGTGGCCACATTGAGATTGAAGCCAAAGCAAGCGCACCGGGTAATGAAGTTCGTGACTACATGATGGCGACGCCACTGGTTGACTCCGTAGGAGCTGCATTGACCGCGCTGCAAGTCAGTGGTCCGGTCTATTCTGAGTTCCAACTTAATATCCCATTTGATACCGAGAAAGACGCTCGCGCTTGGGGCTATGCGGATCTTAAGAATAACCGCGTAGACATAGATGCGCCGCCGATGACGTTAGAAAACGCAACCGGTCGTATCAAGTTCGACAATGACGTTGTGACCACTTCAGGTCTCTCTGCTGAACTATTGAAGCAGCCAATCTCACTGGACTTCCGCGGTGAGAATGCGGAACAAGGCTATAACGTAACCATTAATACCCTTGGTGATTGGGAGGTAAACCCGCTTAAACCTTACCTTGGTGAGCGTTGGTTGAGTCTGGTGTCTGGTCATGCACCTTGGCAAATGGATATCGACCTACAACTGAATGATGTTGGCTTTACCTACCAAGTGGATGTGCTTGCTCAACTTAGCCAGTTAACCAGTGAATATCCTTATCCGCTGGCGAAAAAACGTGGCGAGAAAGGGCAAGCGAAGCTGCAAGCTTCTGGTAACCAAGAAAGCATTTCTGCGCGATTACAAATTCCAAATGCGAAGTACCAGACTGAAATCGATATTTCTGGCGACGTACCTCAGTTAACGGCGACTAATCTTGTGGTTGGCAATGGTGGCTTCAAGATCAGCCCAGTCGTCGGGCACGATGCCTCGATTCGTCTAGATGATTTGAGTCTTGATAAGTGGTCAGACTTAATGCACGTTCCTCAAAGCACGACGCAGTCAGTACTGTCGAGTATGAAAACGCCGACGATTCCTGTACCTACGCGCGTGAGTATGGACGTACAAAACTTAGAACTTGGTGGGATTGAGTTCCATGACGTGAACTTAAATGCGCGTAAGAAGAACTTAAGCTGGCAGCTTGATGTAGATAGTCAGGAAGTGAAAGGTAAAGCGAACTACCTCAAGCCGTCTGAACTGTCTGTTTCACTGGATCATCTACATTTGTACATTCCGGGCTTCGATGAGATGACCAAAGAGCGAGGTTCCTTGTTTGCCAGCGAAGATCAAGCGGCACCGCTTATCTCAAACTTTGACCGCAAGTTCCATGCAGAGATGCCAAACTTAACCTTGAGCATCGATGACTTTTGGTTGCAGGGCTATAAAGTCGGCAAAGTGAATGTGGATGTGGTACGCGCTAACAACCGCCTTGAATGGAAGAATGTAAACTTTAGCAGTGGCCAAAACCGTGTGGATATGAGCGGATGGTGGGAACTGACGAAAGAACGCAGTCATTCAAACCTAACCATGAAGGTGAAAGGTGAGAACAACAGTGACTTGATGGAGCGTTTTGGTATTACCTCAGGCATTCAGCAGGCACCGTTTGAAATCAATGCCAACCTAGACTGGGATGGTGCACCTTGGTCGATGAAGACGAACAGTTTACAAGGTGACGTGTCTACCGAGTTCGGAAAAGGCGTGATCACTGAAGTCAGCGGCGCCGCTCGACTGCTTGGCCTATTCAGCCTCGACTCTATCATTCGTAAGATGCAGCTCGACTTTACCGACGTATTCGACAAGGGCATGGCCTTTAACTCGATTACGGGGACAGGCAAAATCCAAGATGGTGTGTTTATCACTAACGATATTGAGATGGATGCCCTTGCGGGTGAGATGAAAATCCGCGGTATCGCTGATATGAACACCCGTTTGGTGGATGCGGAAGTGAACTTTACCCCAGACATTACTTCAGGTATCCCAATGCTGACCGCCTTCGCGGTAGCGCCTCAAACGGCATTGTATGTACTAGCGATTTCGACGGTTATCTCTCCTGTGGTGGAGGTTTTCACGCAAGTAAATTACGAAGTGAAAGGTCCGCTTGATTCACCGACTGTAAAAGAGGTTTCGCGAAGCAAGGGCGAATACAAGTTGCCAGAAAAACTGCGTGAGCAAGCTAAGTAATTGCGCAGTTGACCTTCTGACGAACAAGGAATAGAAAACATGGAACGTGTTGGCATCATTCAAATGACATCGGGTCCAGATATCGAGCAGAATCTGGACTTCATTGCTAAGCAATGTGCCTTGGCTGCTGAGCAAGGTGTGAAGCTGGTTGTGACACCAGAAAACACCACACAATTTGCCAACCGAGCGGCGTATCACCAGAACGCAGAAACTTTGGGTGACGGTCCAATTCAGCAGCGTTTATCTGATATCGCACAGCACCACCAACTGACTTTAATTGTGGGCAGCATGCCGATCCGCGCTGAGCAAGGTGTTACCACGACGACATTGGTCTTCTCACCGCAAGGCGAGTGCATTGCTCACTACGATAAGCTGCATATGTTTGACGTCGATGTCGCCGATGGGCATGGCAGTTATCGTGAATCGGATACCTTTGCCGCGGGCAATCGCATCGTGACGGCAGAGACCAATATTGGTACGGTAGGCTTAAGTATTTGCTACGACGTACGCTTTCCTGAATTGTTTAAAGCGTTACGCTTAGCAGGGGCTCAAATTATAGTTGTACCCGCTGCCTTTACCGCGGTAACGGGAGAAGCACATTGGGAAGTGTTACTTCGAGCGCGTGCCATTGAAACCCAATGCTGGATTCTTGCCTGCGGGCAAACGGGAACGCACCCATGTGGCCGTCAAACTTGGGGGCATTCCATGGTGATTGACCCTTGGGGAGGCGTTCACCAACAATTGAATGACCAAGTAGGCTTGCTGGTGGCTGAGATAGATTTGTCACACAACCAGCAAGTAAGGCAGAATATGCCGCTGACTCAACACAGTCGCTTTCAAAATGAATTGAAACGGAAATAAAAGAGCTAACTATGAGCATAAACCAAATAGAACAGGCACTCCTTGCCCCAAACGGTCTGACAGAGCAAGACATCGCTGACACACTAGCGAGCATTGCGACGCGCCAGATCGATTATGCGGACATTTACTTTCAGTCCAGCTGGCACGAGTCTCTGGTTCTAGAAGACAGCATCATTAAAGATGGCTCTTTCAATATTGACTGTGGTGTCGGTGTACGAGCAGTCACAGGCGAAAAAACCGGTTTCGCCTATTCAGACCAAATTCAACTAGACGGTTTGAAGCAAAGTGCTATTGCCGCGCGTGGTATTGCGCAGCAAGGCCAAAATGGCAAAGTGCATGCATTCAAACGTTCTGATAACCAAGCTTACTACGATGCGGTAAACCCATTAGCAAGCTGGGAAAAGCAACAAAAAACCGAACTGTTGTTGTCTCTGGACGCGTATATCCGTACCAAAGAGCCACTCATCAAAGAAGTATCTATCAGCATCAGCGGTGTGCATGAGCAAATGTTGGTTGCTGCAACCGACGGTACTTACGCTGGTGACATTCGTCCGCTTGTCCGTCTATCAATCAGTGTTCTTGCTGAAAAAGGCGATCGCCGTGAACGCGGTAGCGCTGGTGGCGGTGGTCGTTTCGGTTACGACTTCTTCCTGTCTGAAACTAACGGCGTGAAACAAGCCTTCCAATTCGCTGATGAAGCGATTCGTATGGCGCTAGTGAACCTAGAAGCAGAAGCTGCACCTGCAGGCATGATGCCTGTGGTACTTGGCTCTGGCTGGCCGGGCGTATTGCTGCACGAAGCGGTAGGTCACGGTTTAGAGGGTGACTTCAACCGTAAAGAGTCGTCAGTATTCTCTGGCAAGATGGGTGAGCAAGTGACGTCTCCGCTTTGTACTATCGTGGATGATGGCACGCTAAAAGACCTACGCGGATCATTGAACGTCGATGATGAAGGTGTGAACGGTCAATACAACACGCTTATCGAAAATGGTGTGTTAAAAGGCTATATGCAAGATAAGTTGAACGCACGCCTAATGGGTGTAAACCCAACAGGTAACGGCCGCCGTGAGTCTTATGCGCATCTACCAATGCCACGTATGACTAACACTTACATGCTACCGGGTGAGCACACACCAGAAGAGATCATCTCTACGGTGAAGAAAGGTCTGTACGCACCAAACTTTGGTGGCGGTCAGGTGGACATCACTTCTGGTAAGTTTGTGTTCTCTGCATCGGAAGCGTACTTGATTGAAGATGGTAAAATCACTCGCCCAGTGAAAGGCGCAACGCTGATTGGCTCTGGTATTGAAGCGATGCAGCAAGTTTCTATGGTGGGTAACGACCTAAGCATCGACAGAGGTGTTGGCGTGTGTGGTAAGGCGGGTCAAAGCGTACCGGTTGGCGTTGGTCAGCCTACATTGAAGCTCGATTCCATCACCGTTGGTGGCACTGAGTAAGCATTAACTACCAATTAGTTATGACGTTAAAGATCGTCATTCCCTACCGCGACGAAGGAGCGATGATAGGGAATCTCGACTTTTAGCCTAGAGCATCAAACGTTAAGCTATTAAAGAATAAAAGAGCGCTCATTGAGCGCTCTTTTGTTTTTAGGGGGAGATGATTCGCTATAGATTCTCTTCCGCAAATTCAGCCAAGCGACTACGCACCACACCATTGAGGTGAATGTTGGCACTGCCTTCAAAGTTCTTGAAGCGTTCAACCATATACGTCAAACCAGATGTCACTGGGGTTAGGTAATGGGAGTCAATTTGTGCCAAGTTACCCGAACACACAATCTTGGTGCCTTCACCACAACGGGTGATGATGGTTTTGATTTGTGAAGCGGTTAAGTTCTGACACTCATCGAGTAGGACAAATGCATTCTGGATCGAGCGGCCACGCATAAAGTTGATCGATTTAAACTGAATGTTGGCTTTATCGCAGATGTACTTCATCGAGCCTTCGGTGCAATGGTCGTTCTTGTGCAGCGCTTCCAAGGTATCGGTCACCGCTGCTAACCAAGGCATCATTTTCTCTTCTTCCGACCCCGGCAAGAAACCAATCGACTCACCAATGTCTGGCGTGTTACGGGTTACGATGATCTTATCGAACATGCCTTTTTCAATGGTTTGTTCCAATGCCGCAGCCATGGCAAGGAGCGTTTTACCACTACCTGCGGCACCAGTCAGAATCACCAAATCAATATCAGGGTCGAGTAGGGCATCCATCGCCATGCCTTGGTAGATATTTTTCGGTGTAATATCCCAAGCGCGACGATGCATCATGCGCTCACGACTCAGGTCGAGCAGCGTAACCTTATCCTCATTGATGGTTTCTACTCGTCCTACAAAATCACTCTCTTCATCAATCACGTATTGGTTGATAAAGGTCGGCTCGAACGGTTCGCGGCTGAGTTTATGGAACGTTTTTCCGCCCAGCGCGTAACTATCAACCTCGTCCACACTACTCCAAAAGTCGCCTTCACGCTGTTGGAAGCCTTTGGTGAGGTATTGGATATCATCAATCAGTTGATCCGTACGATAGTCTTCAACGAAGCGTACACCAGCACCTTTGGCTCTTAAACGCATGTTGATGTCTTTGGTTACGAGCACAACTTCTCGTGGTGCACGTTTGTTTTGCAGATAAAGCACCGCATTGAGTATGCGGTTGTCACCGGCTTTGTCGGCGAAAGCTTTGACGGTTTCCTGCAACTCGAAGTCCGCCAAAATAGAGATGGTGCCTTGGCTTGGGTTATCTTTAGAAACCGGAATACCTTCTGAGATTTCATCTGGTGTTGCGTCTCTAAACAGATCTTCCAAAGCGCGAATCGCAACGCGTGCATCCCTTGCTACATCACGTTTACTGTCTTTGATTCGGTCGAGTTCTTCCAACACAGTCATTGGGATGACGACATCGTGTTCTTGGAAAGAGAAGATGGCGAAGGGTTCATGAAGAAGAATGTTGGTATCAAGTACAAACAGTTTCCGATCGGTATCGCCCATAGCGTCTCCTTGCCGCAGCGCGGCTTTGCTGGCTAGTAGCTAAGAAGGAACAGTCTTCCTAACTCTGATTGCTTGCAATAGAGGTTGTCGGGCAATGTCGGTTAGTGCGCAACCGAGTAGCAAGACAACTTACTGCAAACCCGTGTTGATCCTAATCGTGTACTAAATGCGCTCAAATCATGTTTGATGACTCTAAGCGCCCCTCAATAGAAGTATACGTAAAATTTACTTCTTACAACTTAATAATTGTCATGAGTTTTTTACAATTTGATTGCATTCCTAATTCAGGAAAAAAAGTTGCCCCTCTGGGCGGTTTCGGCGTGACCTAAATCACAGCTTCAAGTAAGATTAGCGACCTTTTTCTGCGTATAGGCTACGCCCGATTTATCATGTTCAGCTGGCTTAAAAATGCACAGCGCAAAGTGGCATGACAAGCACGATTGGCATAGCAGAAGCCAGAATCAGATCTAAACTTATTATCCATGCCCATCGGGATGGGTAGAGACCAACAAGAAACAACAACGAGGTAGTCAATTCATGACATTTGCTTTGGGGCAGCGCTGGATTAGCGATACGGAAAGCGATTTAGGTTTAGGTACCGTAGTAGCAATGGATGCTCGTACTGTGACATTGATGTTTGCAGCATCAGAGGAAAACCGAGTTTACGCACGTAACGATGCACCAGTTACCCGAGTAACGTTCAACGTCGGTGATGTCATCGATTGCCAAGAAGGTTGGTCATTAAAAGTTGAAGAAGTACTGGAAGATGAAGGTCTATACACCTATTTCGGTACTCGTGAAGACACGCAAGAAACAGCGATCGTGTTGCGTGAAATCTTCCTAAGCAACCACATTCGTTTTAACAAGCCGCAAGACAAGTTGTACGCAGGTCAAATCGACCGCATGGACAACTTTGTACTTCGCTACCGAGCGCTACAAAACCAATTTGAGCAACACAAGAGCCCAATGCGTGGTCTGTGTGGCATGCGTGCAGGCTTGATCCCTCATCAACTTTACATCGCACATGAAGTGGGGCGTCGTCACGCGCCTCGCGTATTGCTAGCGGATGAAGTTGGTCTGGGTAAAACCATCGAAGCGGGCATGATCATCCACCAGCAAGTGCTGTCAGGTCGTGCGGAGCGTATTCTTATCGTGGTGCCAGAGACACTGCAACACCAGTGGCTCGTTGAGATGATGCGTCGTTTCAACCTGCACTTCTCTATCTTCGATGAAGAGCGTTGTATTGAGGCGTTCGCAGAAGCGGAAAACCCATTTGATACACAGCAATACGTGCTGTGTTCACTGGATTTCCTACGTAAGAGCCGCAAGCGTTTTGAGCAAGCGCTAGAAGGCGAGTGGGATCTATTGGTTGTCGATGAAGCGCACCACCTAGAATGGAGCCAAGACAAACCAAGCCGCGAATACCAAGTAGTAGAGGGCTTAGCAGAACGCACTGCGGGTGTGTTACTGCTTACCGCTACACCAGAGCAGCTAGGTCGTGAGAGCCACTTTGCTCGTCTACGTCTGCTAGATCCAGATCGCTTCTACGATTACGACGCATTCGTTGAAGAAGAAGAGCAATACGCACCTGTTGCGGATGCTATCACGTCGTTATTCTCTGGTGAGAAGCTGCCTGACGAAGCGAAAAACCAAATTACGGAACTGCTTTCCGAGCAAGACGTTGAGCCGTTATTCCGCATCATCGAAAGCGACAGCGATGAAGAAGCGAAAGCGTCAGCGCGCCAAGAACTGATCGACAACCTGATGGACCGTCACGGTACAGGTCGAGTGCTGTTCCGTAACACGCGTGCAGCGATCAAAGGCTTCCCGAAGCGTAACGTGCATCTAATGCCAATGGACATCCCGCAGCAGTACACCACGTCAATGCGTGTATCAGGCGTGATCGGTGGCAAGATGACGCCAGAAGCACGCGCGGTGAAGAACCTTTATCCAGAAGAAATCTTCCAAGAATTTGAAGGCGAAGATTCAAGCTGGTGGCAGTTCGACTCACGTGTTAACTGGCTACTTGAGAAAGTAAAAGAGAAGCGCAGCGACAAAGTGCTGGTTATCGCTTCTCGTGCAAGTACGGCACTGCAACTTGAGCAAGCATTGCGTGAACGTGAAGGTATTCGTGCAACTGTATTCCACGAAGGCATGTCGATCCTGGAGCGTGATAAAGCAGCTGCTTACTTTGCGCAAGAAGAGGGCGGCGCGCAGGTTCTTATCTGTAGCGAAATCGGCTCAGAAGGTCGTAACTTCCAGTTTGCTAACCAGCTTGTTATGTTCGATTTGCCGTTCAACCCAGACTTGCTAGAGCAGCGTATTGGTCGTCTGGACCGTATCGGCCAGAAGCGTGATATCGATATCCACGTGCCTTACCTAAAAGACACGTCACAAGCGATTCTTGCTCGTTGGTTTGATGAAGGTCTGAACGCGTTTGCTGAAACCTGTCCAACAGGTCGCGCGGTTTACGATAAGTACTCTGATGCTCTGATTGAAATGCTGGCGTCTGGTGATGTTTCAAACCTTGATGAAGTGATTGAAGAATCAGCGAAGATGAACAAAGAGCTGAAATCACAACTTGAGCAAGGTCGTGACCGCCTACTAGAGATGCATTCAAACGGCGGCGAGAAAGCGCAACAGATCGTTGAGAAAATCTCATCGACAGATGGTGATACAAACCTAGTGACGTTCGCATTGTCTCTGTTTGACACTATTGGCTTGAACCAAGACGACAAAGGCGAAAATGCACTTGTGGTAACGCCATCTGAGCACATGATGGTGCCAAGCTACCCAGGCTTGCCATACGAAGGTGCGACTATCACATTTGACCGTGATACCGCGCTATCTCGTGAAGACATGCATTTCATCAGTTGGGAACACCCAATGATTCAAGGTGGTATTGATCTGTTGATGAGCGAAGGTGTGGGTACCTCTGCGGTTTCTCTGCTGAAGAACAAAGCGCTACCAGTGGGCACTATCTTACTTGAGTTGGTTTACGCGGTGGATGCACAAGCACCAAAACGCAGCGGCATTACTCGTTTCCTACCGAAGACGCCAATTCGTATGATGATGGATGCTCGTGGTAACGATCTGTCTTCTCAGGTTGAGTTTGAAGGCTTCAACCGTCAGCTTAGCCCGGTAAACCGTCACCTAGGCAGCAAGCTAGTGACATCAGTACAGAAAGATATTCACAGCCTAATCGAAGCGGGAGACGCATTGGTTGAGCAGAAAGTGGAAGAAGTTCGCAAGCAAGCGCATCAAGACATGCAACAAAGCTTGAATGCCGAGCTTGAGCGTCTACAAGCACTGAAAGCGGTTAACCCGAACATCCGTGATGAAGAAATTGAATCGATTGAAGAACAAATCAAAGAGCTAACAGGTTACATCAACCAAGCTCAGGTTCAGTTAGATTCGCTACGTTTGATTGTGGTCAGCCATAACTAATCAGCGTTCAAACACACGAAAAAAGGTCTTCAGTTGAAGACCTTTTTCTTTATCTGAGCTTGGTTTATCTCAGCGGTTCGGTTAATCGTTTGTAGCTAATTACATTAGCCACTTCCACCAAATAAACAGCGCTAAGAAGCCGAATAAGTAAATCAAGCCAGCAATCGACAACCACTTCAATTTACGACCCAGCGCTAATGGCTTAGGTAAGTCGGTTTTGCTCACCAGAATGTAGTTCAGTAGCGCGAAGAACGGTGTCGTCATAAACGCCAGTACCATAGCAAAGTTCAGCATTGGTAGTAGTGCTGACGCCCAGAACACCACAATACCTAATGCCAAGACCGATACCGTAAGCATGATCGCTGACGTGGCTTTTGGGTTAGTCTCTGGTTGTGAGCGTAGTAGACGTTGAGAGTCTGAAATCACACGAGAGTAGCCATCAATCACCGTAATTGTACTGCCGAAGATGCAGAAGAACGCAATCACCGCAATTAGGTAGCGTGACCACTCACCAATAGTCGCAGCGTACAAGCCGACTAGCTGGTGGGAGAAGCCCACGCCAGAGCTTTTAAGCTCGATGCCTGAGCCGTGTAGCATCAACGCACCTAGCGATACAAATACTAAAGCCAATACCGCTGTGCCAATGTAGCCGACGTTAAAATCAAACAAAGCAGATTTTGCGGTGACTTCTTGTTGGCTAGTTTGGCGCTTTAGCCAAGCAGACGTTAAACAAGAGATCTCGATTGGTGCTGGCATCCAGCCCATGGTCACGACGATAAAGCCGATTGCTGCAATTGACCACGGAGAAGGAGATTCAAAGTTCGCAACGGGTTCTACCGGATTACCAAACGCAATCGCTACTGCTAGTAATGTCGCAATGGTCAGTACGGTCATGATGACTTTCGAGAGCGTATCCAGCGCTTTGTAATGACCAGCAAATAGGATCACCAAGCACGTGACCAATACAATGATACTGAGTGACGCCATCGACAATGAAAATGGAATGAAGTAACCCAACAAGCTCGCACTGAACATTAGAAGGGCTGCTGTATTAATCACCGCAGAAACTGAGCTGAGAAACAAGAACAGCCATAAGTATGGGCGACCAAGCTTAGCGTAGCCTTCAACCAAGGTTTTGCCTGTACCCATGGTGTACTGCACGCCTGCTCGGAAGAATGGGTATTTAAAAAGGTTTACCAGCAGGATAAGCACCGCGAGTTGCCAGCCGTAGATAGCTCCAGCTTTGGTCGATGCGACAAGGTGAGAGCCGCCGACGGCAGCTGAGGCCATAAGAATACCAGGGCCAAGGGAGCGGAAGAATTGCGAGACTTTGGATTGGGGTTGATCGGATACTGCGGATTCCATTTATTATTGTCCTTTTTGTGTCAACTAGTGCTTATAAATAACATTACCGCTCAGCTTGTCAATTTATATTTACGAAGTGATTTTTTTTATTTTTCTCTTCGTTATTGACTTGGCTGTTTTGTTGTTTCTAAAAGTTATATCGATGGTAAAAAGAGGCAGGATTTAAGCGATTTTTCTGCATGCATCTTTGCATCTCTTGGGTATAATCAGCGCGTTTTTATTCTGTAGAGATCCTGCCAATGGCAATGCTTGAGTACAATCCACCAACCGACCCTTGGATTGATGTCGTTTTTGAAGATGAGCAAATTTTGGCGGTAAACAAGCCATCGGGTTTGCTCTCTGTGCCGGGGCGTCTCGCTGAGCACTATGACAGTATGTGGAGTCGACTCACTGAGCAGTATCCAGATATTCAAGTCGTGCATCGCTTAGATATGTGCACTTCCGGTTTGATGGTACTGGCGAAGAACAAACGTGCAGAAAGCGCGTTAAAGAAACAGTTTCAATACCGATTGACGCATAAGATTTACTACGCGCGCGTTTGGGGTCATATAGAGCAAGAAGAGGGTGAGATTGACCTGCCGCTGATTTGTGATTGGCCTAATCGTCCGTTGCAGAAAGTGTGTTTTGAAGATGGCAAACCTTCTAAAACGCTTTTCCAAGTAGCGAAGCGAGAAGAACATCCTGATGGCTCCAAGACGACAATTGTGCGCTTACTGCCTATCACTGGTCGCTCACACCAATTGCGTGTCCACATGCAAGCATTAGGTCACCCGATTGTGGGCGATGAGTTTTACGCAACTGAAGAAGCGAAAGCCTTCTCTGAGCGCCTAGAACTGCACGCCGCTGAGTTGAGCTTTTACCATCCGAAATGCCATTGGCTGCGCAGCATTTTTGTCCCTTGTGATTTTTACCCGGAAGCGGAAGCGATGATCTTTGACTATTTCGACCCAGAGCGTAAATTACCAGATTACAAAACACTGCCACGTCCATAAATTCATCTTTAGGCAGTGAACAAGGAGTTGTTATGTCACTGCCTAAAGTGGTCTTCCTCGACCGCGCGACCATCCCCGTTCAAATTCAGGTGCCCCGCCCGAGCTTTGCCCATGATTGGGTGGAATACGATCTGACTTCTCCAGAGCAAGTGATTGAGCGTCTCACTGATGCGGATATCGTGATCAGCAACAAAGTGGTGCTCGACCAAGCTGTTCTATCTCAGCTTCCTAATCTCAAGATGATTGCCGTGGCGGCCACGGGGTTCAACAACGTCGATATCAACTATTGCGCTGAGCACAATGTTGCGGTCGCGAACGTGCGTGGCTATGCGACTCGCTCTGTGCCAGAACACGTTATCGCGATGCTGTTTGCTTTGCGTCGTAACTTGTTTGGTTATCACCAAGATATCGCAGCGGGCGAGTGGCAACGCAATAAACAGTTCTGTTTCTTTACGCATCCGATTGGCGATGTGGCAGGTAGCACTTTGGGTGTGGTTGGCAGCGGCGCATTAGGTCAAGCAACAGCAAAACTGGCACAAGCGTTAGGGATGAACGTGGTGTTTGCGGAGCGAAAAGGCGTAATGGAGTGCCGAGAAGGTTATGTTTCTTTTGCTGAGGTTCTTGAGCAAGCGGACGCCATCACACTGCATTGTCCACTGAATGATGAAACACGTAATTTGATTGGTGAGGCGGAACTCAAGTTGATGAAGCCTACATCGATTTTGATTAATACCGGACGTGGTGGCTTGGTGGATGAAAAAGCTTTAGTGGACGGCTTAAAGCAAGGTGCGATTGCTGGTGCCGGGGTTGATGTTTTTACACAGGAGCCCGCCAATGAGAGTAATCCGCTGATTGCCAATATGCACTTGCCGAATCTATTGCTGACGCCACACGTTGCCTGGGGCAGTGACTCATCGATTCAGCGTTTGGCTGAGATCTTGATTGAGAATATTAACGCCTTTGAGCGCGGTGAAAGTCTCAATCGCTTGGCGTAATAGCAGAAAATAGGCATGAAAAAAGCAGACACAAAGGTCTGCTTTTTACGTTCTTAAGCGTTGAATTACATTTCTTCTTCAAACGCTTTAAGAATTTGGAAGATTTCACGGTAAGATTTTGCTGGTTTACCGGCTTTCTTCTCTTTCGCTGCTTGGCGAGCAAGTTGACGTAAACGTTGACGATCCGCTTCTGGGTACAGTTCCATTACGTCATCAATCGCTTTATCGCCTTCTTCCACAACGCGATCACGCAGCGCTTCTAGCTTGTGCAGAGCAGCAGTCGCTTGTGAGTGCTTGTTGCGGATTTTATCCAGTGCCGCTTGGATTGGTTCTGGATCTTCGTAACGCATTAGCTTACCAATACGTTGTAGCTGACGACGACGCGCTTCGTTTTTAAAGCGTTGTGCATCAGCAACCGCTTCTCGTAGGTCTTCGCTCAATGGAAACTTATCTAGAACAGCTGGCTTTAGGCCTACAAGCTCTTCACCTAGCTTTTGCAGCTCTTCCATGTCTCGCTTCATCTCGGATTTACTTACCCAGATGATCTCTTCTTCTGGTTCCCATGGCGCTTTTTGATTCTTACGTGCCATTTCAGTTGCCTGTGTTTTGATTAATATTATGACTATTTTAACAAGAATCGTGGGGAGAAAGCGAAATTCTTGTTATTCTATTGTGCATCGAATACATGATGTGAAAGACAATGGATATTAAACAGCAGGTTGCTGAGCAACGTACCGAGCTAGAACAAGCCGTTTCACGTGCACTAGAAATCGCTGCGGCGAAGTCTGATGCCGCTGAAGTCGCAATCACCAAGAGCACAGGTTTGAGTGTTTCCACTCGCATGGGTGACGTGGAAAACGTTGAATTCAATAGCGATGGCGCACTGGGTATCACCGTCTACCGTGGTCAACGCAAAGGCAGTGCTTCCACATCTGACTTGAGTGAAGCTGCTATCGAGCAAACGGTCTTAGCAGCACTAGACATTGCTCAATACACATCAGAAGACCCATTCGCAGGTCCTGCTCCAAAAGAATACATGGTGAAAGAGGTACCAGACTTAGACCTTTTCCACCCAGATGCGCCTGATCCAGACTACGCAGCGCAAGTCGCGATTGCTGCTGAAAAAGAAGCGTTGAACTACAGCGATGCGATTAAGCAAAGCGATGGTGCAAGCTACGATAGCCACTACGGCGTAAAAGTGTATGGTAATAGTCATGGCTTGTTAGCCAGCTACGCATCCAGCCGCCATAGCACCAGCTGTTGTGTGATTGGTGTGGGTCAAAACGGTGAGATGGAACGCGATTACAGCTACACCGTTGCGCGTCATCGTGATGATCTTTGGACACCAGAAACTGTTGGTCGCAACGCTGCAGAGAAAACCATCAGCCGCCTTGATGCGCAAAAGCTTAAGACAGGCAAATACCCGGTAATGTTTGCTGCGGATGTAGCAACAGGCTTGATTGGTCACCTAGTGATGGCAATCAGCGGTGGCAACCTATACCGTAAGTCTTCTTTCCTATTGGATCATCTTGGTAAGCAAGTATTGCCGGAGTGGTTCAACATTTCTGAGCGTCCACACGTATTACGTGGTTTGGCTTCAAGCCCATTTGATAGCGAAGGCGTTTACACGCAAGATCGTGAAATCATCACCGATGGTGTTTTAGCTACTTACTTGCTAACCAGCTATGCCGCTCGCAAGATGAAGATGGACCCAACGGGTCACGCTGGTGGAATCCACAACTGGTACGTGAAGTCGACAGGTCAAAACTTCGAGCAAATGCTGAAAGAGCTGGGCACCGGTCTACTGGTAACAGAAACCATGGGTCAAGGCGTAAACGTTGTCACGGGCGATTACTCTCGCGGTGCAGCAGGTTTCTGGGTAGAAAACGGTGAAATCCAATACCCAGTATCTGAAATTACTATCGCGGGTAACTTGAAAGATATGTTCAATCAGATTGTGGCTGTGGGTAGCGACGTAGAAACACGCTCACAAATCCAAACGGGTTCTATCTTGTTGGATACCATGAAGGTTGCTGGTGAGTAAACTCACTAACCGCTAGATACGAAAAAGCCTGATGTGTTCATCAGGCTTTTTTATTATTCGTTACCTACTGGTCATTACTGAGGCTAAATCATCAAGGTCGCGAGACCAAGGAAGACAGATAGACCAATCACATCAGTCACCGTCGTCAACGCCATGCCGCCAGCGAGTGCTGGGTCGATGTTCATTTTCTTCAGTAGGATTGGGATGGTAACACCGGCAACACCTGCAACCAGTAGGTTGGTCAGCATGGCTGCGGAGATAATCCCGCCAAGCATCCAGTTACCTTTCCAAGCTACTACGATACCACCGATGATCAGCGCCCACATGATGCCGTTTAGCAAGCCGATAGCCGCTTCTTTCATCAACAGCTCGCGTTTGTTCGAATCACCGATATGACCGAGCGCTAAGCCACGGATTACAAGTGCAACGGTTTGGTTACCTGCTACACCACCCATTGAAGGCACAATCGTCATTAGGACAGCAATCGCAGCCATTTGGTCTAGAGTCGCTTCAAACATGTTGGAGACAGAAGCAGCGGCCAGTGCAGCAAGTACGTTGGCACCAAGCCAAATACTACGTTTACGAGCAGACTTTACCACAGGCGCGAAGGTATCTTCGTCGTCATCCATACCCGCCATACTCATCATTGAGTGTTCGGCATCTTCACGGATAACGTCGACCACGTCATCGATGGTGATACGACCAACGAGGTGCTGATTTTCATCCACAACCGGAGCAGATACCCAGTTACGACGTTCAAACAGGCTTGCTACGTCAGAGTCGCTAGTATCAACAGTAATCGCATCATCCGCATCTTCCATCACCTCACTGACTTTGACATCAGGTTGCGTGGTGATCAGCGTCGTGATCGGTAGTTCACCAATCAGTTTGCTCTCATCATCAATCACGTATAGTGCGTCAGTTGCTTCAGGCAGTTCGCCTTTCATACGCAAATAACGCAGGACTACATCCACATCAACGTCACCACGAATGGTGATTACGTCGGTGTTCATCAGTCCACCAGCGGTATCCTCAGGGTAGGATAGGGCGGTTTCCACGCGCAGACGATCGGCAGAGTCCATCTGGGAAAGAACTTCGCGTGAGACGTCGTCAGGCAAGCTACGCAGTACGTAAGCCACGTCATCGGTGTCCATGCCTTCCGTCGCTTCTGCAAGCGCTTCAGGAGCCATTTTGGACACAAGACTGTCTTTGACGTCTTCGTTTAGCTCGTCAAGAATCTCACCGTAATCTTCTGGGTCGGTAAGTTGCCAAAGAACCTCACGACTTTTACGCGGGGAGGCTTCTAAAAGGTGGGCAATATCCTCAGGCTCCATGTCCTGAAGTTGGCGACGAACATGGACGAAGCGGCCGTTTTCCAGCGCTTCAGTGACTTCTTGGAGGGCTTGGTGAGCTTGATCGAATTCTATTTGCTCTGCCATTCATTCCTCCCAATTCCTGATATTTACAATGCTTTGAATAATAACTTAATTCTAGGCACCTTTTAATAACAACTTATGAAAGTCGACAAAATTATTTATCGGAATTTAAGCAGGAGGTGAAAGTTATGTGGGATATCTGGCTAGAGATAATAAAAAAGCGAGTGAATCACTCGCCTTCATCAAACTTATCTTCAATCAAATGACAAACCGCATCAAGGGCTTGCTCAGATTGATCGCCAGTAGCGTGGATAGTCACGTATTGTCCTTGGGCGGATTCCAGCATCAACAACCCCATGACGCTGTCTGCGGTCGCGGTTTTGTCTTCTTCGTTGTCAATGGTGATTACTGCATCGAAGCTTTGCGCCAGTTCTACCAGTTTAACCGCAGCACGGGCGTGCAAGCCTAAGCGGTTTTGGATCAATACTTTACGACTTATTTCCACCATTATTCCTTAACGTTCTTTTCCAATGAAGTGTGGCGAATTTGTACTTGGTGTCCTTTGTCCGCAAAGAACTCACCAATTTTTTGAGTTAAGTACACTGAGCGATGTTTACCACCAGTACAGCCAATCGCAACTGTTAGGTAGCTGCGGTTGTTTTTCTCTAGCAGTGGTAACCAAGTCTCAATGAAACTCTCAATTTGGTATTTAAGATCAAGTACAGACTGGTGTTGTTCTAAGAAGGCGCCGATCGGGCCATCTAAACCAGTGAGAGGGCGCAGTGCTGGCTCCCAGTGTGGGTTTGGCAAGAAACGCACATCAAACACGTAATCGGCATCAGATGGTAATCCATATTTGAAACCAAACGACTCAAACACCATGACTAAGTCTTTGCGTTCTCGGCCTTCCACACGCATACGTACTGTTTCACTGAGATCATGCAGAGATTGACCGCTACTGTTCAGAACTAAGTCTGCGTGTGCTTTCAGAGGCATTAAGATCTCTTGTTCAAGCTCAATCGCCTGATCAAGTGATAATGACTGACTGCCAAGTGATAGCGGATGAATCCGACGTGTTTCGCTGTAGCGGGTGAGAAGCGTTTCTTTATTCGCGTCTAAGAACAGTACTGTCACATCCAGTTCAGCCTTTAGCTTCTCTAGCGTGGTATTCAGTTCTTTGAGCTTCTTAGGGATATTTCGAATATCGATGCTTACTGCGACGTTTTGTTTGCTCTCAGAGACTGACTGAACAAACGCGTCAAGTAAGTTTACCGGTAGGTTGTCTACGCAGTAGTAACCTAAGTCCTCAAGTACGCGCAGGGCAACACTTTTCCCGGCACCAGAGTGCCCGCTAACAACGATTAATCGCATGGTGATCGTCCTGATTACTTATGAATCATAATGTCGTAGAGCTCTTCATCGCTCTGAGCGTTACGTAAGCTTTTAAGCACTTGCTTGTCGCTTAGACGCTCTGCCATAGAGGATAGTGTTTTGAGGTGCTCTTTGCACTGTTCTTCAGGTACAAGGAGAGCAAAAAGAAGGTCGACAGGTCTGTTGTCGATGGCGTCAAATTCAATCGCTTCGTCACACTGAAGTAACACCGCGATGGCTTTGTCGCTTGATTGCATTCTTGCGTGAGGGATAGCAATACCGTTGCCGATACCAGTACTACCCATTTTTTCTCTGCTGAGCATACACTCAAACAGTTCTGTAGAATCTTGGCCCGTGTTTTCAGCGACAATTTGGCTGATCATTTCTAGGGCACGTTTCTTACTTGTACAATGGACTGCACTTTTGGTGCAGTCCAGTGACAGTATTTCGCTCAGTTGCATGATTAATGACTGTTTAGTTTTTCTTTGTGCTTATTAAGTTGACGAACTAATTTATCCACCAGCGAATCAATTGCTGCATACATACTTTCGTCGTTCGATGACGCGTGGATTTCGCCTTGATTGATGTGGAGCGTAGCTTCCGCTATTTGGTTGAGTTTTTCAACTTTTAGTACGACTTGGACTTGGTTAATGTGGTCGAAGAACCTTTCGAGCTTCTGAAACTTAGATTGAACATAGTCTTGCATTGAATCGGTAAGATCAACGTGATGGCCTTGAATATTGATTTGCATAGACTTTCCTTTTCAGTTGGTGCCTAAAGTAGGCGTTTGCGCTGACTCGAAGGGGCGATACCCAAGGATTCACGATATTTCGCTATCGTACGTCTCGCGACTTGAATCCCCTGGTCAGCCAGAAGAGCAGCAATTTTGCTATCACTCAGTGGCTTAGCGGTATTCTCCGCTGCGACCAACTTTTTGATGAGTGCGCGAATTGCTGTGGACGAACACTCTCCACCATTGTCTGTACTAACATGGCTAGAGAAGAAGTACTTCAATTCAAAAATGCCACGTGGGGTATGCATAAACTTCTGTGTTGTTACACGAGAAATTGTCGATTCATGCATGTCCACATCCAATGCTACGTCGTTTAGCACCATTGGTTTCATGGCTTCTTCACCATACTCGAAGAAATCTTGTTGATGTTCAACAATACATCTTGCAACTTTGAGAAGCGTCTCGTTTCTGCTTTCTAGGCTCTTAATCAGCCATTTTGCCTCTTGCAAATTGCTGCGAATGTACTGGCTATCCGCACTGTTGCCTTTGCCTAGTTGCGCATATTGTTGATTTACTTTTAGTTTCGGAATGCTGTCAGGGTTTATGGAGACGGTCCACTTACCATGATCTTTAAATACGGACACATCCGGAATGACGTATTCAGTGTCATCGGGTGTGATACGACTACCTGGACGTGGGTCAAGTTGTTGAATCAACTTCAATACTTCACGCAAGTCCGCTTCTTTAAGCTTAGTCTCTTTGATGACCAGCTTGTAGTCACGATTGCCAAGGTGGTCGATGTGATCGCTCAACACCATTTTCGCCTCAGCAAGCCACGGCGTGTCTTCAGGGAAAGTTGCTAGTTGCAGCAGTAGGCACTCTTGTAGGTTGCGAGAGGCTACACCAAGCGGGTCAAATTGCTGAATACGTTTACGTACCGCTTCTACTTCATCCAATTCCACTTCTTCGTTGTCGAAGCTCTCGTGAATTTCTTCAGGAGAAAGGGTTAGGTAGCCGTAGTCGTCGATCGCATCAATGATCGCGAGGGCAATAGTGCGGTCGGTTTCACTGAAAGGCGTTAAATCTAACTGCCACATGAGGTAATCGTGCAGTGATTCAGTGGTCTCACCTTGGTAGACGGGCATGTCATCATCCAGCGCTAGGCCTGTGCTGCCCGTGTTTGCGCTGTATACGTCATCCCAAGTGGTATCGATTTCTAGCTCAGAGCTGATTTCAGATTTTTCAATCACGTCTGAGCTGTCTGGAAGGTCGGGTTCTGAGGCATCGTTAGCTTCGTTCGCACTGTTATCAGCAGATTCAGACGCTGATTTGTCTTCACCGTTTGCTTGAGGCTCATCGTGGCCTTCTTCAACTTCCAGTAGCGGGTTGGAGTCCAACGCTTCTTGGATTTCTTGTTGAAGATCGAGCGTCGACAATTGCAACAAACGAATCGCTTGCTGCAGCTGTGGCGTCATGGCTAACTGTTGACCTAGCTTGAGTTGTAATGAAGGTTTCATTCAGTGTTACTTACCTTGTAATGCTCAGAATCTTACCGTTCCTAATGTAATCATAGACGGAATTGTTCGCCGAGATAAACTTGTTTCACTTGCTCGTTATTGAGAACTTCATCCGGAGTTCCCGATGCGATGAGGTGTCCTTGACTTACGATATAGGCTTTTTCACAAACGTCCAAGGTTTCGCGTACGTTATGGTCTGTGATTAACACGCCAAGGCCGCGATCGCGCAAGTGTTCAATGATTTTTTTGATGTCGTTAACCGAAATTGGGTCAACACCCGCGAACGGTTCATCCAACAAAATGAACTGAGGGTTTGCTGCCAATGCACGAGCAATTTCTACACGGCGGCGTTCACCACCTGATAGTGCCATACCCGCACTGGTGCGTATGTGCTGTATGTGGAATTCTTCCAACAAATCTTCCAGTTTGTCTTGGCGTTCTTCGCGAGTCAGTTCTTGGCGAGTCTCGAGAACCGCCATGATGTTGTCTTCAACAGATAGCTTACGGAAGATCGACGCTTCTTGCGGCAGGTAGCCGATACCCAAGCGAGAGCGACTGTGCATCGGTAAAATACTGATGTCTTGGTTGTCGATGGTGATGGTACCTTCATCACGCGGAACCAAACCTACGATCATGTAAAACGAAGTGGTTTTACCCGCACCATTTGGACCCAATAGACCAACGATTTGGCCAGATTCTACTTCGAGACTTACATCGGTAACTACCTTGCGCTTTTTGTAGCTTTTCGCAAGGTTCTTTGCACTCAGTACTGCCATATTAGTTCTCGATTTGATTCGGTTGCAGGATGGTGGTTACGCGCTCATCCTTCGAGCTGTCGGCGACTAGCTTCTGTTGACCAATTTGGTAACGAATCGACGAACCTTTGATGGTATTGCCGTCTTGTGCCAGTTGCGCTTGACCTTTCATGGTCAATTCATCAGTAGAGATGCGGTAGTCTAACTCAGTTGCTTGGCCGCTTAGCGTTTTGCCATCGTCCATCAACTGAGAAAACGTAGCAGGCTTACCAAATGCTTGGATCTGCTTGATAGACTCGGTCTTAGGATCGCGAGTCACAACGATTCTATCAGCATCGATATTGATGCTACCTTGCTTAAGCGATACATCACCTTTAAAGATGACCTGGTTACTCTTCATGTCCACCTGTTGGGTGTCTGAATTGATGTAAACCGGTTGTTGAGTATCCGACTTAAGTGCTAACGCTTGCGGCGCTGCTAAAACCAATGCCAATAGGCTAAGGTGTAACGGTTTCATATCGACCTTGAACTTCATCTGTCAGAGTCGCAGTGTGAGCTTTCAAGTTGCCCTGCATTGCGCCTCCGGTAGTTTCAAATTGCGGTCCAACCAACATTACTTGTTGATCGGCTTTAAAATCACGATTGGTGAGATTGATGACCAATTTATCTGTCGCCATGGTATCGAAACTCGCGCCAGGCAATAGATTCTGCATCAGTACTTTGTCGTACAAGGTCAGAATCTGGTCTTCATCAAGTACTGCTCTTGTCGCAGTGACTTTCCACTCAACGACGCTACCTTCACGGTAAACCATCAGTGTTGGGCTCTTAAAAATCGTGTCTCCACTCTTGGCATAGTGATCCAAGTTAGTGGAACGGATGATGTAACTGCGGACACCATCTTCACCATAAGTGATGTTTTCTAGTCCAGTACCACTGAACATAGGCAGTTCTAAATTTGGTGCTACTTGAATATCTTCATTGCCTTTTGGTGTCATGAGGTAATAACCGCACCACGCGACAACAAAGATCAAGAGCAAATAAATAAGGCGAGTAAAACTCATAAAATAAAGGCCTTTATCTTAGCTCAGTACTTCCCTGACCATTGCCTTAATCTGTTAAATCAATCGTTAAGTCTTTTGGGTGATGCAATACTACATCACGCCAGCTTTCAATAAATCATGCATATTCAGTGCGCCAACAATCTTATTGTTATCGCACAAGATCAGAGCATTGATGTTCTTGTCTTGCATTAGATTCAAACCTTCTACCGCTAACATCTCCGGATGTGCTGTAGTTGGGTTTTGCGTCATCACTTCACCAATTGCTGTGGTGTGGATATCAATGCGCTTATCCAAAGTACGACGTAAATCGCCATCGGTGAATATACCAAGCATAGCATCGTGCTCATCGACGATGGCTGTCATGCCCAAGCCTTTTTCAGAAATCTCGAGCAAGGCGTCACGAATAAGCGCATCAGGTGATACTTTTGGTAGTGCATTACCGAAGTGCATTATATCAGACAGCTT
This sequence comes from Vibrio sp. LB10LO1, assembly GCF_010092875.1. Taxonomy (NCBI): domain Bacteria; kingdom Pseudomonadati; phylum Pseudomonadota; class Gammaproteobacteria; order Vibrionales; family Vibrionaceae; genus Vibrio; species Vibrio sp. LB10LO1. The sequence goes on along the minus strand of NZ_JAADJW010000020.1, from coordinate 31,355 downwards.
AAGCAGCAATTTTCTTCCCAGCGCACCACCAGGGTGTGATAACGCAAAGTCTTCCGCTGAGAAGCCACGAGCTTGCAATAGCGCAACTGCAAGGGCATCGCCCATTACTAATGTCGCCGTTGTGCTGCTTGTTGGAGCAAGGCCCAGCGGACAAGCTTCTTTAGGGACTGTAATTTGCAAATGCAGATCGGACAGCTTTGCCATATTTGATTCTGGCTTGCCTGTCATACTGATGATTTTGATGTTCAGGCGTTTCAAAACTGGGAATAGAGACAAAATCTCATGAGACTCTCCCGAGTTTGAAATCGCAATAACAATATCACCCGCGCTGATCATGCCTAGGTCACCATGTGCAGCTTCGCCAGGGTGAACGAAAAATGCTGAAGTACCAGTGCTCGCAAGGGTCGCAGCAATTTTGTTGCCGATATGACCTGATTTGCCCATGCCCATTACGACAACTTTGCCGTTATTGGAAAGAATCAATTCGCAAGCTTGTTCAAACTGCGCGTCAAAGTATTGGTCTAGCTGTTGTAAAGCTGAGACCTCAATATCAAGAACTTGTTTAGCTGCAGCGCGAAAATCAAATTGAGTGGACATATCAGTGCTCCAATTTGTCTTTACTTATTATGTTATTAAGCGGCCATGTTTGCGAATAGGTACACTTGGTAACCTAAGAAACACACAAACAGGATACCACCTTCAAGGCGGTTGATACTGCGTGACTTACCAAGACACATTGCCACAAGAAGGAGAGAAACCCCTAGCATCACCCAGAAATCACGACCCATAGCGTATTCGCTCAGCATCGATGGATTGATGATGCCAGGTAGACCCATAACCGCAAGAATGTTGAATACGTTTGAGCCGATGATGTTACCTACGGCCATGTCGTCTTCGCCTTTTAGAACGCCAGCAAGAGATGCAGCGAGTTCTGGAAGGCTAGTGCCGATAGCAATAATAGTAAGGCCAATCACTAGGTCACTCATGCCAAAGTGTTTCGCAATAATGACGGCATTATCTACCAGCATGCTTGCTGCCAAAGGAAGCAGTATCAAGCCAATCACAACCCACATGATTGCTTTCGGGTTAGTTACGCCTTCTGGGACTTCAGATTCTTGCTCATCCACAAACGCATCACCAGCTTTCTGCTCTTTACGGCTAATTTGCAGCATGGCAAATAGGAATCCACCGAACAAAATAAACAGCAAGATACCTTCATAGAAGCCTAAGTGGCTATCCCACAGTAAAATACCAGCAAGTACAGTAACTGCTATCATCAAAGGCAGTTCGCGGCGAATCACGGCAGAGCTGATAGAAAGTGGTTTGATGATCGCAGTAATACCTAGGATCAAAGCAATATTAGCAATGTTGGAACCGAGCACGTTGCCAACCGCGGTATCGGTTTTGCCATCCCATGCAGCGGTTGCCGAAACCATCATCTCTGGTGCAGATGAGCCCATTGCAAGAATGGTCATACCGATCACTAGAGGTGAAATACCGACGTTGCGGGCCAGAGCAGCAGAGCCAAAAACAAGTTTATCTGCACTCCAAACAAGTAAGACAAGACCGACGATAAGCAATGCTACGGCTTCGAGCATGATGATTCCTAAGTAATAAAATAAGTGAAATGAGTAACCGCTAATTTTGACCTTTTGCGGCCAAAAATGGAAGATAAACAACAAATAAATTAAAGGTTAGTAACGAAATTGTGTTTAATTGTTGCTCATTCAATCGTCGTTCTTAATGCGGTTAATCTGGAGTGAGATGTAAACACCTTCCTTTCATTTCGTCATATTTTATGAAGATTTGCTTGAATTTCGTCGGCTCTATTTAATTGAACAGTGCTTTTAATTAACGTTCAATGTGCTTATGATTGCAGCCTAATAAGTGTACCGAAGTCACTTTAGGATATTCTCGACGTAATATCTTGAAAACAATCGGGGTTGAGTTGGATTACAACTCTGTGAGAACCGCTCACAAATAGTAGAAGAGATAGTATGTCGAACAACGATTTAGTTACCGTTAACAATCTCACCTTTTCACGCGGCGAGCGCAAGATCTTTGATGGTATTGACTTGCACGTACCAAAAGGGAAGGTGACGGCCATTATGGGACCGTCGGGTATCGGTAAAACGACACTGCTGCGCCTGATTGGCGGTCAGATATACCCTGAACAGGGTGAGATTTGGTTTGATGGTGACAACATTCCTGCGTTGTCACGCAAAAAACTGTATCACGCACGTAAAAAAATGAGCATGTTGTTCCAGTCAGGGGCGCTATTTACCGACCTGAATGTGTTCGATAATGTGGCGTTTCCTTTACGTGAACACACCGAGCTTTCCGAAGAACTCATCCGCACCATGGTGCTGCTAAAGCTTGAAGCGGTAGGCCTTCGTGGTGCGGCAGAGCTTATGCCAAGTGAACTGTCAGGTGGTATGGCTCGTCGTGCTGCACTGGCTCGAGCGATTGCGCTTGATCCAGACCTCATCATGTACGACGAGCCGTTTGTGGGGCAGGACCCAATTACCATGGGTGTGTTGGTTGAGTTGATCAGTAACCTTAACCGAGCATTAGGCGTGACTTCTATCGTCGTTTCTCATGATGTGCCAGAAGTGATGAGTATTGCGGATTGGGTTTACTTGATGGCTGATGGCAAAGTGATTGCCTTTGGTACCCCTCAAGAACTGAGAGACAATCAAGACCCTCGCGTTCAGCAATTCTTACAAGGAGAAGCGGATGGACCAGTACCGTTCCGTTTCCCAGCTCAAAGTATCGAAAAGGATTTATTTGATGGTCGATAGCTTTATTCAATTTGTCGCTTCACTAGGCAGACGCACATTGGCTATTTGTGAGGCGTTTGGTCGCGCAACATTGATGCTCGTTGGTGCGTTAGTGACTCGACCACAGCCAATCAAAAACCTTCCTTTACTGATTAAGCAGCTGTATTCCGTAGGCGTTCAATCGCTAGCGATCATTGTCGTTTCTGGTTTGTTCATCGGTATGGTGCTTAGCTTGCAAGGTTATGTCGTGCTGGTGGATTACGGGGCAGAAGGCAGCCTTGGTCAAATGGTCGCTCTTTCGCTACTACGTGAGTTGGGACCAGTAGTAACTGCGTTATTGTTTGCTGGTCGTGCTGGTTCTGCGCTGACAGCAGAAATCGGATTGATGAAAGCCACAGAGCAGCTTTCAAGCTTAGAAATGATGGCTGTGGATCCGCTAAAACGTGTTATTGCACCACGTTTTTGGGCGGGTGCTATTTCAATGCCGCTACTCGCGATGATCTTCATGGCTGTGGGTATTTGGGGCGCACAGCTTGTTGGCGTGGATTGGAAAGGCGTAGACCACGGCAGCTTCTGGGCTGCAATGCAATCTTCGGTTGAATTAGGCCAAGACATCGGTAACAGCATGATCAAATGTATCGTGTTTGCGATTACCGTTACTTGGATCGCTCTATTTAATGGCTATGACGCTATTCCTACTTCGGAAGGGATCAGCCGAGCAACGACGCGCACTGTTGTGCATTCTTCTTTAGCAGTACTGGGACTAGACTTTGTACTGACCGCATTGATGTTTGGGAATTAATCATGCAACAAACACGTAAAACAGAATTATGGGTTGGCAGCTTTGTATTAGCAGGAATTTGCGCGATTCTTGTGATGATTTTTCAGGTTGCTGACGTAAAAAGCATTGGCTCTGGCAATACTTACACCTTGAAAGCCGAGTTCGACAATATTGGTAGTTTGAAAGTTCGCTCTCCAGTGAAAGTTGGCGGCGTTGTTATCGGTCGTGTAAGTAGCATTACACTTAACCCTGATAGCCTATTACCAGTAGTTAGCTTGTCGATTAACAGCCAATACAACCAGTTCCCAGAAACCTCTAGTGTGCAAATTTTGACATCGGGATTGATTGGTGAACAGTACATTGGCTTGGTACCGGGCTTTGTTTTTGACGATGAAGAAATGCTTGTTGATGGTGACACCATCGAAGACACCAAATCTGCATTAGTACTGGAAGACCTTATCGGTCAAGTACTATACAGCATTGGTGGTTCAGGCGATTCTGGTGATACAAGTAAGGAATAACCCATGCTTTCGAGACTATTACTTTCATTCGTAGCAGTGTTTACTGCTTTTGGTGCAGTGGCTGCAGAAGTGGATAAAACTCAGCCTTATCAAATGATGAGACAAGTTGCGGAAGTGACATTTGATCGTTTGAAAGCTGAACAGCCACAAATTAAGCAAGATCCAAATTTGCTTAAGACCATCGTTGAAGAAGAGCTGATGCCTTACGTTAACGATCGCTATGCGGCATTGAAACTGCTTGGTCCAAACTTAAAAGGTGCGAAGCGTGAAGATGTGGGTGAGTTCATCACAGCATTCCGTGCTTATTTGGTGACCTCATATGCGCAAGTGTTAACGCAATACTCGGATCAACAAATTGAATTTGGCCCTGAGCCAAAGCTGGATCCTTCTAAACGCATTACGAGCATCAAAGTTGATATCATCGACGCACCGCGTCCAAACATCAAACTTGAGTTTAAGCTGCGTAAAGATAAGAAAACAGGTGAATGGTTAGCATTCGACATGGTTGCAGAAGGCATCAGCCTACTATCAAGCAAGCAATCAGAGTGGAATACTCAGATTCGCCAAGAAGGCATTCTAGCGGTCGCGAAAGATTTAGAGAAACTGGCAGCACAGCCAATTCGTTTCGAGGCGGCAAAGTAATGGCGCAGTCTCATTCTCAGTGGCAATTACAAGCAGACATTCTTAAGCTTACAGGGGCGCTGGATCGTGATTCAGTGCCAGCATTGTGGGCGGTGGCACAGAAATGGCAACCTTCTCAAACCGAGCTAGAATGCTCGTTAGAAGAGATTGAACGCATTGACTCTGCGGGAATGGTGATGTTAATCCACTTATTAGAGCATGCAAAAAAACAAAACTGTCATATAATGCTCAGTTTCGTGCCAGCGCAATTGCGCACTTTGTTTCAATTGAGCAATGTTGAATCTTTAGTGGCCAAACATATACAGAATTATCAGGGGTAAATTGTGGATAGCGCAAAAGTACAACAGTTACTAGAAGAAGCACTAAACCTTCAAGAAGTGCATGTAAAAGGTGAAGGTAGCCACTATGAGGTGGTTGCTGTTGATGCTTGTTTCGATGGAATGAGCCGCGTTAAGAAGCAGCAGTTAATTTACGGTCCTCTGATGGATTACATCCAGCGTAACGACATTCACGCGTTATCGATCAAAGCGTTCACTCCAGAAGAGTGGGCTCGTGATAAGAAGCTAATGTCGCTTTAAGGTTTATTGATGGAAAAGTTTCGAGTTATTGGGTCAGATAAACCACTGGTTGGTGAAGTGACCATTTCAGGTGCAAAAAACGCAGCACTACCGATTTTATTTGCGTCTATCTTGGCGGAAGAGCCTGTAGAAGTGGCGAATGTGCCACACCTTCGTGATATCGACACCACCATGGAACTGCTTAAGCGTCTTGGCGCAAAGGTAAGCCGTAATGGTTCCGTTCATGTCGATCCAAGCAGTATCAACGAATACTGTGCTCCTTACGATTTAGTAAAAACCATGCGTGCATCTATTTGGGCGCTTGGTCCTCTTGTTGCGCGTTTTGGCCAAGGTCAGGTTTCTCTACCTGGCGGCTGTGCTATCGGTGCTCGCCCTGTTGATTTACACATTACTGGTCTAGAACAGCTTGGCGCAACCATCACACTAGAAGATGGTTACGTGAAAGCAGAAGTTGATGGCCGCCTAAAAGGCGCGCACATTGTGATGGACAAAGTGAGTGTTGGTGCAACGATCACTATCATGTGTGCAGCAGCGCTTGCTGAAGGCGCGACAACACTAGACAACGCAGCGCGCGAGCCTGAAATCGTTGATACGGCGGACTTCCTAAACACACTTGGCGCGAAAATCTCTGGTGCAGGTACTGATACTATCACTATCGAGGGTGTTGAGCGTTTAGGTGGCGGTAAGCACAACGTTGTGGCTGACCGTATTGAGACAGGTACCTTCCTAGTTGCAGCAGCGGTTTCTGGCGGCAAAGTAGTATGTCGCAACACCAATGCACACCTTCTAGAAGCGGTATTGGCGAAGCTAGAAGAGGCGGGCGCATTAGTAGAAACTGGTGAAGACTGGATTTCTGTTGATATGACTGACCGTGAGCTGAAAGCGGTAAGCATCCGCACTGCTCCGCACCCAGGCTTTCCTACTGACATGCAGGCGCAATTCACGCTATTGAACATGATGGCGAAAGGCGGCGGCGTGATCACGGAAACGATCTTCGAAAACCGTTTCATGCACGTACCAGAATTGATGCGCATGGGCGCGAAAGCGGAAATCGAAGGTAACACGGTTATCTGTGGTGACGTAGATTCTCTAAGTGGCGCACAAGTGATGGCAACCGACCTACGAGCTTCGGCAAGTTTGGTGATTGCAGGTTGTATCGCAAAAGGCGAAACCATCGTTGACCGTATCTACCATATCGACCGCGGTTACGACAAAATCGAAAATAAACTGTCTGCACTTGGCGCAAATATTGAGCGCGTGAGTGAGGCAGGTTAAACTGCACCGCAGTTGACCTAGATATGAAGAGAGCCGAAACTCAGGTTTCGGCTTTTTTATATCGCGCTTTCTGTCATAGTCCATGACTATGTTCAAAGAGACAATAATAGCTGTAGCTGGCGCAAAGCCGGTTCCTGGAGAACAACAATGATTGCACTGTTACGTGTATTTGCTGTCGCAATTTTCGCAATTGTGATGTTTATTGGTGGTTGCGGTTACTGCCTACTAAGCCCTCGAAACCCTAAGCACGTTTTCACCTTCGGTCGTCTATTCGGCAAAATGTCGCGTGTGTTTGGTATCAAGCTAGAGCTGCGTATTCCGGAAGATGCGTACTCTCGTGGTCAGCATGTTTACATTGCTAACCACCAGAACAACTGGGACCTTTTCACTGTCTCTTCAGCGGTTACACCCAAGGTCGTAACAGTAGGTAAGAAGAGTCTAGCGTGGATGCCGTTGTTTGGTCAGCTTTACTGGCTAACAGGTAACATTTTGATTGACCGTGCAAACCGCTCTAAAGCAAAAGGCACTATCGACCAAGTCGTAGACAGCATTAAAAATAGTGATGTTTCAGTGTGGATGTTCCCTGAAGGTACACGTTCACGTGGCCGTGGTTTACTGCCATTTAAAACGGGCGCTTTCCATGCCGCTATCGGTGCAGAAGTGCCAATCATTCCAATCGTGTGTAGCTCTACTGACCACATCAAACTGAACCGCTGGAACAATGGTCACGTGATCATTGAGATGCTGCCTCCTGTGAGCACAGAAGGTTACGGCAAAGAAGGCGTACGTGAGCTAGCGAATGTTTGTCGTGAAGAGATGAAAGCAAAACTAGAAGCCTTAGATGAAGAAGTAAAACAGCGCAACGCAGCTTAAGTTTTACTGCGACATCATCGCCAAAAGACAATAAAAAAACGGGTAGCCTGAGCTACCCGTTTTTTTATGTTTGTCAGCCTGCGCAATTATTTGCGAACTGCGATTGCTTCAATCTCGATGCCAACATCTTTAGGCAGACGAGCGACTTCTACACAAGAACGTGCAGGGTAGTTTGCTACTTCGTGCTCATCGAAGAACTTACCGTAAACTTCGTTTACTGTACCGAAGTCGTTTAGGTCTTTCACGAATACTGTCATTTTAACGATGTCAGTCACTTTAAGGCCTGATGCTTCAACAACAGCTTTTACGTTCTCTAGAGATTGACGAGCTTGCTCTGCGATGTCTGCAGACACTTCACCTGTCGCTGGATTTACTGGGATTTGGCCAGAAGTTAGAACCATGTTGCCTAGATCTACGCCTTGAACGTAAGGACCGATTGCTGCTGGTGCAGACTCAGTGTGAAGTACTTTCGTCATTTGAATTGTTCCATCTGTTTAGGGGAATAAAGAGTTTACTCAAGCATCTTGAGCGTTCTTAAGAAGAATCAGTTTGCCTTTAAACATGAAGCACGTAAAGAGCAAAATACCCCGCATTAGCGGGGTATCAGTTAATTTATCGTTAGCAAGATTCGAAGCGGGAAATTAACGCTCAGTCACGATCTCACGCGCGAAGACTTTCTCACAGTATTTACACTTCAGACGGATTTCTTCCTTCTTCTCGAACACTTGGAAGCTGCTCGCAACCGGCTCGTTGTGTGTAATACAGTTGCTGTTCGGACATTCAAACACGTTGTTAACTTTCTCTGGTAACTCCAGCGCCAACTTCTTCACTACTTCGTAGTTTTCGATTTGGTTTACGGTCGCATGTGGTGCGTAAAGCGCGAGCTTGCTTGCCTGCTCTTCGTTGATGAACACGTTCTCAATCTTCAGCAAGTCTTTATGACCGAGTGCAGACGAAGGCAGGTTCAGACCGATGGTTACGCGTTGAGAAGAGTTGTGCATATCGAACAGCTTCAGCACCTTAATACCAATTTGTGCTGGAATGTGGTCGATTACGGTGCCGTTTTTGATTGCTTCTACCTGCAATTGAGTTTCTTTAGCCATGTGATTTTCTCCCTCGATTACAGTGTTTCGTTAAGAACCAGTGCCAACAATGCTTGGCGCGCGTAAACGCCGTTTTCTGCTTGTTGGAAGTAGTAAGCGTGCGGTGTGACGTCGACGTCTGTGGTGATTTCATCCACACGAGGCAGTGGGTGCAGTACTTTCAAGTTCTCACGCGCGCCTTCTAGTAGTGCCGCTGTTAGGATGTAAGCTGACTTGATGTGTGCGTATTCAGATTCATCAAAGCGCTCTTTCTGTACGCGAGTCATGTACAGAATGTCTAGCTCAGGAATCACGCTTTCCATGTCTGTGTGTAGGCTGTATTGAATGCCAGCTTCATCGAGCTCTTCGCATAGGTAGTCTGGCATCGCAAGGGCTTCTGGTGCAACGAAGAAGAAGCGGATGTTATTGAACTTCGCCAATGCTTGCGTCAATGAGTGTACAGTGCGGCCGTATTTTAGGTCACCAACGAATGCAACGTTCAGGTTGTCTAGACGACCTTGTGTTTCCGCGATGGTGTACAGGTCGAGTAGCGTTTGCGTTGGGTGTTGGTTTGCGCCATCACCTGCGTTGATAACGGGTACGCCGTTAGAAAACTCAGAGGCTAAGCGCGCTGCGCCTTCTTGAGGGTGGCGCATTACGAATGCATCGACGTAAGAAGAGATAACTTGAACTGAGTCAGACAGCGTCTCGCCTTTTTTCGCCAGAGAGGTGTTACCACCGTTATCAAAGCCAATAACATCACCACCGATACGTTGAATTGCTGTCTCGAACGACAGACGAGTACGCGTGGATGGCTCAAAGAAACAGCTCGCTACAACCTTGTTTTTAATCAGTTCTGGACGAGGTTCTTTTTTTAGCTGACCTGCAGTTTCTACAATCAGTTCCAGTTCTTCACGTGAAAGCTCTGGAATAGAGATGATGTGCTTCTGGTAAAGCGAGTTCGCCATGATCTTCTTCCCTATAACAGTGGTGACTATCCCCAAAATTACCCTGATGGAATTTCGGACATAAAAAAACCTCCCCAATTGGGGAGGTTTTAAAATTCAATAGAATTAACGAAAATAACAGCACGTAAGCGTAGTCGCTTAGCTAGAGCAAATCGCGTTTTTACGTCAGCAATCGGCGTGGTCATTTCGTAATCCTCAGACAAATTGCCGAGCATTATACGCTTAACTTTCGTGAGCGCAAGCGATTACATCATGGTTTTTGTTACCATTTTTAATGCTTTGGTTTAGCTGCCTAAGGTTGCCACCATCACCGCTTTAATCGTGTGCATGCGGTTCTCGGCTTCGTCGAATACGATAGAGTATTCAGATTCAAACACCTCTTCGGTGACTTCAAGCCCTTTCATACCGTATTTCTCCGCGACCTCTTTACCCACGGTTGTTTCATCGTTGTGGAAGGCTGGCAGGCAGTGCATGAACTTCACATGAGGGTTACCCGTTTGCTTAATCACATCCATATTGATTTGGTAAGGTGTCATCAGCGCAACACGCTCATCCCAAGCCTCTGCAGACTCACCCATCGAGACCCAAACGTCGGTGTATAGGAAGTCACAGCCTTTAACGCCTTCTTCAACGTTTTCCGTTAGCGTGATTTTCGCGCCGGTTTGTTGGGCAATTTCTTGGCAAGTTGCCACTAATGCTTCTTCTGGCCAGAACGCTTCTGGCGCTACAAGGCGGATGTCCATGCCCATTTTTGCTGCGCCAACCATGAGTGAATTACCCATGTTATTGCGAGCATCACCAAGGTAAGCAAACGTCATTTCATGCAGTTGTTTCCCACGTCCGTGCTCTTGCATGGTCAGGAAGTCTGCAAGGATTTGGGTCGGGTGGAACTCATCCGTTAAACCGTTCCAGACAGGTACACCAGCATAAGTACCAAGCTCTTCAACGATCGATTGACCAAAGCCACGGTATTCGATGCCATCGTACATACGACCAAGAACGCGAGCGGTGTCTTTCATTGACTCCTTATGACCGATCTGCGAGCCAGAAGGACCGATGTAAGAGACTTGAGCGCCTTGGTCAAAGGCCGCGACTTCAAACGCACATCGGGTACGAGTAGAAGATTTCTCAAAGATTAGTGCGATATTTTTACCTTGAAGTTTCTTCTGCTCTGTTCCTGCATATTTAGCTTTTTTTAGCTCTGCAGACAGTTCGAGCAAAAACTGGATTTCTTTGGTTGAGAAGTCCAATAGCTTCAAAAAGTTGCGATTACGTAGATTGAAAGCCATAGCTCGTCCCTTAGGTCGTTTGGTTGATAAAGAATAAAAGCATTAAAACATATAAATGCTTTTATTGTGAATAATTATTTTAATTAAAAACAAAAAAAGGTTGATGCATTCACATCAACCTTAGTCTCAATTGGTTTTATTTGGTGGGAGAGGTTTCTCAAATATCGTCACGTTCGATTGGGCAGCTCATACAGCGTGCACCACCACGACCGCGACCAAGCTCGTTACCCGGAATAGTCAGGACTTCAATGCCAGCTTTGTCGTACTTCTCGTTAGTGTAGACGTTACGCTCGTAGCCAATCACAACACCGGGTTTCACTGTCAGTACGTTGTTGGCATCGTTCCATTGCTCTCGCTCAGCTTCGTAGCTGTCACCACCCGTTGTGATGATCTTCAACTGGTCTAAGCCAAGTGCCGATTCAATGGCGTGCAGATAGTTGTGTGACGCTTCGACATGCATTTCACCGTTGCCTTTAGGTGTTAGGCGCCATGTGTCTAGGTCTTTACGCATGATCTCTGGGTATACCGAGAAAGTGTCTACATCCATGTGCGTCATGACCGTATCAAGGTGCATGCACGAGCGGTGTTTTGGTAGGTCGATAGCAATCACTTCTTTCGCCTGACCAGATTTAAACAGGCTTGCTGCTAAGTTTTCTACACCTTGTGGTGTTGTACGCTCAGACATACCAATCAGAACGGCACCTTTACCGATAACCAGTACATCACCGCCTTCTACGTTGGCATTGTCGTAGTGTTGGTCTTCATCACCAAAGTAGTTAATGAAGTCTTGACCCGCAAAGGTTGGGTGCCAGCGGTAAATCGCGCGCAGATGGTTGGTTTCGCGTTGACGTGCAGGCATCATCATTGGGTTAAGAGAAACGCCGCCGTATACCCAGCATGATGTATCACGGGTAAAGAGGTGATTAGGCAGAGGCTCGATCACAAAATCCAGTGGTCGTTTCATCTTCGGCAACATTGATGAAGATTTGATTGGCAGTTCCGAGTAAGCCAAGCCGCCAAGGAGAATGCTTGCTAAGTGCTCATCGTCCATCTCCGCGAAGTACTGACGTAAATCACGAGCGAAAGTCGGACCGTAACGGAAGTCAGAGATCTGAGTGTTCAACAACCATTGTTTTGCTTCTGGAACCGCAAGGGTTTCAACCAGTAGATCATGAAGCAGTAGCACTTCGACATCTTGTTCACGCAGTGTGCGCGCAAATGCGTCGTGTTCTTCACCTGCTGCTTCTACCGCCAATACGTCATCAAACAGTAGCTCATGGCAGTTCGATGGCGTTAGGTGGGTGAGGGCGCGCTCTGGGCGGTTTAATAGAACTCGTCTTAGTTGACCAACTTCTGATCCAACGTACAGCTTACTCATTTTGCATCCTTACAAATATTCCAGCCGTTAGTTATGACAAGCTTGGTGCAAAGATGCAAGTCCTAGAACTTTGCTTATATATTGCAAAAATATCATTTTTTGGCGTTATATTTTGTAAATGGTTCCTTGGTGTATTTTAATTCTATATTTTGTTGTTTGTTCATGAGTTTTAAAAAGTGCGTTTTTATTCTTTTTCGTTTGAGAAAGAAGTCATACATCAATAGTGCATAAAACGTGCATAACCATTCTGAAATATGCAGTTTTTAGCTTTCTTTTATTCGTTAGGTCAGAATTACCGAGCCGTTGCTGTATTCATTCCAAGATCATAAACACGCAAACAAGTCTAAAATTACTCGTCTTAGGTTTAATTAGGATCTTCTGAATATTAAAGATTAGCTGTTTTTGTTAATTTTTTGTTTCTGTGAGCGAGGTTTAGATTTGCGAGCAAAAATTATCATCAAGAATCACCGCAGTTTGGTGTTTGTTTGTGGCTTTTCATCGCAATCCGTGCCATATTTCACCGCATTAACGTACTCAGTTTAGAGTATAGTGTTTCCATCAAGTAACTAATCTGGAGCCAAAACATGTCTCACGAAGATGAATATCTATCAGTAGAAGAATTAATTGAGATTCAAAAGGAAGAGACTCGCGATATCATTGCAGCATTGCTAGAAGACGGCAGCGATCCAGATTCACTATACGAAATCGAGCACCACCTATTTGCTGAAGACTTCGACACGCTAGAAAAAGCGGTTGTTGAAGCGTTCAAGATGGGCTTTGAAGTTCTTGAAGCTGAAGAAACAGAAGATGAAGACGGCAACAAGCTACTTTGCTGTGATGCAACAATGGAATCTGCACTAAACGCAGAAGCGATTGATGCTCAGGTTGAGAAACTGGTTCATCTTGCAGAAAAATACGACATCATTTACGACGGTTGGGGTACTTACTACGAAGGCGAAGATGCGCTTTACCCTGAAGAAGATGATGAAGACGAAGAGTAATCCTCTTATTCAATCTAGGAAGCCAGCGTTTATCGCTGGCTTTTTTATGCCTTAAAAATGATAACTGTGGCTAACGATAAATCATTCTCATTGAGTTTCTAGGCATATTGCCTATAACCCTAAGCAACTTGAGTATATAATGCGTGAAAATTGATCTAGCTCAAGGTGTATATGCAACTCTCACTCGCCGGTTTATGGCAAGTCTCTCCACTGACGGACCTTTCTATCCCACAGGATGACATTACTTTCCCTGCTCCTTTGAGTCAGGTATTGCCTACTGAACTGACTGAAGAAGCGATTCGTCAGCAAGAGTGGCACCTGATGCACGACATTGAAGTGGACGAATCCATGATGGCATTCCCAGCGGTAGAAATGGTGTTAGGTGGTGTGGATTACCATGCTGAAGTGCGTTTGAACGGAGTAGCCTTGTTCGACTGTGACGGTTCACAAAGCGTGTACAAGAAAGACATTCGTCCGTTCATGCAGATGGGACGTAACCGTTTTGAGATCCTGTTCCTTGAAGAAGAAGAAGATCTTCTGCTGGATGAGGATAAACCAGAGTTGTGCTCACTTGCGGATCATGAATACCAAAAGAGTGATGAGCGCTTAGGGGTATGGCAAGAACCGTATCTGCAGTTTATCCGCAATGTGCGTTTAGACCGTGTAGCAACCGAGCAGATTTGGCACCACGGTGGTGGTTGTGAGTTTAAGGTGGATTTGTACTACCAAACTTTTGCGCCGGGTTTAGTATCGGCATCGGTTAAGTTCAATGGCATGACTTACCATATTCCTATTGATGTCCGAGCGGATCATGCGAGTGCTTTGTTCCAGATCGAAGCGCCAAAGTATGCCGATCTTAATGATCCCGATCCAAATGATCTCTACGAACTCGTGGTGGAGTTAGATGGGCAACGCCAAGCGTTTACTGTGGCGCTTAGCCAAGAGCTCTGTGTTACCCATCTTGTACTGTAAGTTTTGGGATAAAGCGCTATAACGTTTTAAGCATCACGACTTCACATGCATCATGCCCTGTTTGTCCTAGCGGGGCATCGAGATGCTCAAAGCCTAGTTTTTCATACAAGCCTACCGCTTCTCTTAGACATTCTGTCGTTTCTAAATAGCACTGTTGATACCCAAACTGTTTCGCTAGCTGTAAGCTCAATGCGACGATGCGTTTAGCTAAGCCGTGCCCTCGTGTTTGAGGTAAGAAGTACATCTTTTGCAGCTCACACACATTTGGCTCACCAGCTAAAGGTGCAAAGCCGCCGCCACCCACAATCTCGCCTTGGTACTCTACTACCCAGTAGGCTGCGCCTTGTTGGTCGTAAACCGAGTACATGTCATCAAGCGTTGGATCTGCCACACCATAACCTTTATCTGCGGTTAAACCGTATTCTGCAGAGACTTTACGAATCACGTCCGCAACTTGCGAGTTATCTGCTTTGGTAAGAGGTCGAAGAACGTATTCCTCAGCCTGGCACACTTTCGTTAGCCCTTTTAGGTAAGTCTCTAGACCAAGTTTGAGTTGCTCTTGCTCGTTGTCATCGAGTTGGGTAAGCAGTTGTTCAAAGAAGCTGTTTTGCTGCTGGTCTAGTTGCGATAACGCCTGTTGCCCTTGCTCTGTAAGCGCGACAAGTTGGCTACGTTTGTCTTTTGGGTTTTCGATGCTCTCAACCAAGCCTAATTTAATCAGACCAGTAACGGTTCGGCTCGCATTGGACTTGTCGACATTAAGCTGCTGTGCCAATTGATTGATGGTTAACGGCTGCAGCTGGATTTCACCTAATGCGTGCGCTTGTACTGGAGTGAGGGCGACATCGCCGCATTGTTTATCGAGCATACCAAGCAATCGGACGGCTTGACGGGAGTAGTGTCGGAGTTGACGAGCATTCATAATCACTTACCTCTGGAAATAAAGTTGCGCACCGCAATTAAATTAATTGCGGTGCGCAACTTTGTCAATGGTAAATGTTATTTTGCTTGTTAGGAGGCGTATTGAGCCTCCATGTTTAAGCGTGTTGGTGTAGACAAAATTGTGGTGCTTGGTTATCTGATTTACGCATCCATACTTTCTCGTGGAAGTAGTAAGCCACTGTGTTCAAGCTTGGCTCTAGCATCGCCATAATACCGCCGACAAACGCATCACCTGTTAGTAAGTAAACCACGCTAAACGCAACACTGAAGTGGATAGTGGCAAAGCTTGCGGTTTTTAATTTGGTCATCCACTGACGAGCTTTAAGCGCTGGGACTTTTGCCCATGCCTTTTCATGAAAGTAGAAAGCTACGGTGTTCACTGAAGGCTCAATCATGGCAATTAAACTACCAATTAGAATGTCGCCAGTAAGCACGTAAGCGACACTAAACGCGATAGTAAAATGGAGTGCTGCAAAGGTTAGTGTCTTTTTCATGATAATTACTCAATCGTTGTGTTGTTTCGATAGGTCTATTATTGAGAATTATTATCATTAAATCTAATGGGCAGTTAAGATTAGTTTGATAGGTAAAAACTATTAAATAGGAGGGGAAGTAGGAGAGAAGAGCGAATATCTTTGAAAGCTATCCGAGCGATAAAATGCAAAAAGGGTTGATGCTTTCACATCAACCCTTTGATTCTTTTACTCTAGCTTTTAGCGATTAAAGTGCAGCGATCGTTGTCTTCTGCTCTTCTAGCTTAGCTAGTGTCTCTTTGTAGCCTTCAAGCTTCTCACGCTCTTTAGCAACAACCGCTTCAGGTGCTTTCGCTACGAAGCCTTCGTTACCTAGTTTGCCTTCGATACGCTTGATTTCGCCGTGAGTTTTCTTGATTTCGCCATCTAGACGAGCAAGTTCTGCGTCTTTGTCGATCAGACCCGCCATTGGGATCATCAGCTCAGACTTAGCAACCAATGCTGTTGCACACGCAGGTGTTTCTTCGTCAGCAGCAAGTACGCGTACAGATTCTAGTTTCGCTAGAGACATCAGTACTTGTTTGTTTGCTTCCAGACGCGCTGCGTCTTCTGCGTTTGCAGCTTTCAGCATAACGTCAAGCGGCTTACCTGGGTTGATGTCGTATTCAGCACGTAGGTTACGGATGCTGGTAATGAACGCTTTCACCCATTCAATATCGTCTAGCGCTTCTTGGTTGAAGTTTGCTTCGTCGAATTGAGGCAATGCTTGCAGCATGATTGTCTCGCCTTCTACACCTTCAACTAGTGGCTTGATGCTTTGCCAGATAGTTTCAGTGATGTAAGGAATCACTGGGTGAGCTAGACGTAGCGTCTTCTCAAGAACCGTGATTAGCGTACGACGAGTGCCACGCTGTTGTGCTTCTGTACCTTTCCATAGAACTGGTTTAGTTAGCTCTAGGTACCAGTCACAGAATTGGTTCCAGATGAATTCGTAAAGCGTGTTAGACGCCATATCTAGACGGAAGTTGTCGATATGGTTGTTGAACGCTTTCGCTGCAAGTTCAAACTGAGACTCGATCCACTTGTCCGCTAGTGAGTATTCAATCTCACCACCGTTGAAGCCACAATCTTGCTCTTCTGTGTTCATCATTACGTAACGGCTCGCGTTCCATAGCTTGTTACAGAAGTTACGGTAACCCTCAAGACGCTTCATATCCCAGTTGATATCGCGACCTGTTGATGCCATTGCTGCAAGAGTGAAACGTAGTGCGTCTGTACCGTATGCTTCGATACCGTTTTCAAACGTCTTACGAGTGTTCTTCTCGATCTTCTTCGCTAGCTGAGGCTGCATCATGTTGCCACAACGCTTCTCTACTAGAGACTCTAGGTCGATACCATCGATCATGTCGATTGGGTCAAGTACGTTACCTTTCGACTTAGACATCTTGTCGCCGTTTTCGTCACGGATTAGACCAGTAACGTAAACCGTCTTAAATGGTACTTGGGGTTTGCCGTTTTCGTCTTTCACGAAGTGCATGGTCATCATGATCATGCGCGCAACCCAGAAGAAGATGATGTCGAAACCCGTTACTAGTACGTCTGAAGGGTGGAATACTTTCAGGTCGTCAGTTTGCTCTGGCCAACCTTGAGTACCGAACGTCCATAGTGCAGAAGAGAACCATGTATCCAGTACGTCTTCGTCTTGGTGCAGTTCAATAACTGACTCTAGGTTGTTGTTCTTACGAACTTCTTCTTCGTCACGACCTACGTAAACATTACCTTGGTTGTCGTACCAAGCTGGGATGCGGTGACCCCACCATAGCTGACGAGAGATACACCAGTCTTGAACGTCACGCATCCAAGAGAAGTACATGTTTTCGTATTGCTTAGGAACGAATTGGATGTCGCCGTTTTCTACTGCTTCAACCGCTGTTTTCGCTAGAGGCGCAGTACGTACGTACCATTGGTCAGTTAGCATTGGTTCGATAACCACGCCGCCACGGTCGCCGTAAGGAACTTGTAGATCGTGATCTTTCACTTCTTCAAGTAGACCTAGCTCGTCGAACTCAGCAACGATAGCTTTACGAGCGGCAAAACGCTCCATACCGTGGTACTTAGCTGGTAGCTCAGTGCTGTACGCGTCGCTTGCTTCGCCGTTGGTGTTGAATACTTCAGAAGCGTCACGGATGTTCGCGTCGAAAGTCAGAATGTTGATCATTGGTAGCTGGTGGCGCTTACCAACTTCGTAGTCGTTGAAGTCGTGCGCAGGTGTGATTTTCACACAGCCAGTACCTTTTTCCATATCTGCGTGCTCATCGCCCACGATTGGGATGCGACGATCTACGATAGGAAGGATGATTTCTTTACCGATAAGATCTTTGTAACGTGGATCTTCTGGGTTAACTGCAACACCAGTATCGCCTAGCATGGTCTCTGGACGAGTCGTTGCAACAACGATGTAGTCTTTGCCATCCGCTGTTTTAACGCCATCTGCTAGTGGGTAGCGGAAGTGCCACATGTTGCCTTTAGTGTCTTTGTTTTCTACTTCTAGATCTGAAATCGCAGTGTGTAGCTTTGGATCCCAGTTAACTAGACGCTTACCGCGGTAGATTAGATCGTCTTCGTATAGACGTACGAACACTTCTTGAACGGCGTTAGATAGACCATCGTCCATCGTAAAGCGCTCACGATCCCAGTCTACAGATGCGCCAAGACGACGAAGCTGCTTAGTGATAGTGCCGCCAGATTCGCCTTTCCATTCCCAGATTTTGTCGATGAAAGCTTCACGACCGTAATCGTGTTTTGTTTTGCCTTCTTCTGCAGCGATCTTACGCTCAACAACCATCTGAGTTGCGATACCTGCGTGGTCCGTACCTACTTGCCAAAGAGTGTTTTTACCCTTCATACGTTTACAACGGATAAGCGTATCCATGATCGTATCTTGGAACGCGTGGCCCATGTGTAGGCTACCAGTGACGTTCGGTGGCGGGATCATGATGCTGTATGATTCTTTAGTAGTGTCACCGTGTGGCTTAAAGTAGCCTTTCTCTTCCCAAGTCTGATACAGAGCTTGTTCGATTGAAGTTGGGTTGTATGTCTTTTCCATAGCGCTCTTTTAATGGATACGTTGATGGTTGAATCTAAGTCAATCTTTATAAGTGAACTCTCTGAGTGGAGAGCTTAACTATAAGGATTGACCGTTAAGGATATTGAATTTCGATCGTTTGCAGTTGATAACCTGCTTGACGGTAAATTTTATACCTTTCTCTTGCGAGCTGTTTAGCTTTTTCTTCGCAAGGCACGAAGTCTACCACTTGAGCAAACTTGTTCGCAAAGGTTGTCTCATTTTCCGCCAAATTAATTACTAGCTGGCGGTTCCAATTAGGTTTTACACCTTTATGGCCGATTTCAATATTGGTGGCGTATTTCGGTCCTTCGCCTACAAGATTATGTGCCATGAACTTGTCTGCATCAATTTGCCAAAAGGCTTCAGCGAGCTGCTCGGCATGCGGTTTGTCTTGGCAGTTCAGATACACTTTTGCGCCTTGGCGAGCAAAGTGCTGAGCCAAAAAAACAATGTATTCCTCAAAGCCAGCCACCGTTGCTTGCGGGCTCTCTTCGTTAATGATGTAGAAGGTTGCAGTTTGCATCATTCTCTCACTTGCCGTTGGTCTCTTCCTGAAACCATATTAAATCCGATTTTCAATCAAGAAAATCGAGGTAATAAAAAAGGGCCTTGCGGCCCTTTTAGATGTTGTTCAGAAATTACTCTTCTGTCTCTTGGCCGCTGCGGTTCAAAAGGAATTGGACAAGCATTGAGACAGGACGGCCCGTTGAGCCTTTCGCTGCGCCTGATTTCCACGCAGTACCTGCGATATCAAGGTGTGCCCAGTTGTACTTTTTAGCAAACTTAGACAGGAAGCAACCCGCAGTGATAGTACCAGCAGGACGACCACCGATGTTTGCCATATCAGCAAATGGGCTCTTCAACTGCTCGTGGTACTCGTCTGCCATTGGTAGACGCCATGCACGGTCACTCGCTTGCTCAGAAGCGTTTACTAGCTCATGAGAAAGTGGGTTGTGGTTAGAGATTACGCCGCTGATATGGTGACCTAGTGCAATAACACAAGCACCAGTTAGCGTTGCAACGTCTACTACGCAATCTGGTTCGAAACGCTCTACGTAAGTCAGTGCGTCACAAAGAACAAGACGACCTTCCGCATCCGTGTTCAGAACTTCTACCGTTTGACCTGACATGGTTGTTAGGATGTCACCTGGACGGTAAGCGTTGCTGCCTGGCATGTTTTCACAGCCTGCTAGAACACCAATAACGTTGATTGGTAGGTTTAGCTTCGCTAGCGCTTTCATTGTTCCGAATACAGATGCTGCACCACACATGTCGTACTTCATCTCATCCATACCTTCACCAGGTTTTAGAGAGATACCGCCTGAATCGAACGTCAGACCTTTACCGACAAGTACGATAGGTTTTGCTTCTGACTCTGGGTTACCTTTGTATTCGATAATCGACATCATTGATTCGTTCTTCGAACCACGACCTACGGCTAGGTAAGATGTCATGCCCAGTTTTTCCATCTCTTGCTCACCAATGATCTTGGTGGTTACGGTTTCGTAATCGTCAGCAAGGCGACGTGCTTGAGAAGCAAGGTACGCAGGGTTTGCGATGTTTGGTGGCATGTTGCCAAGATCTTTTGATGCTTTCACACCAGATGCGATAGCTAGACCGTGAGTGATTGCTTTCTCACCTAGGTTTAGTTCACGACGCGTTGGTACGTTGAATACTAGCTTACGCAGTGGACGACGAGTTTCTGGCTTAACGCTCTTGAACTGATCGAATGTGTAAAGACCATCTTTAGTCGCTTCTACTGCCTGGCGAACTTTCCAGTAAGTATCACGACCCTTAACGTGAAGTTCAGTTAGGAAACATACTGCTTCCATAGAACCTGTTTCGTTAAGTGTGCTGATCGTCTTTTGAATGATTTCCTTGTACTGGCGCTCGCCTAGCTCACGTTCTTTACCACAACCTACAAGTAGAACGCGCTCTGACAAAACACCTGGTACTTGATGCAGTAGCAGCATCTGACCAGGTTTACCCTCTAGATCACCACGGCGAAGTAGTGAACTGATGTAACCGTCACTGATTTTATCAAGTTGCTCGGCTACTGGAGAAAGGCGACGTGGTTCAAACACACCAACAACGATACATGCGCTACGTTGTTTCTCTGGACTGCCACTTTTAACACTGAACTCCATGCGTACTCCTACATCCTGAAGACAAATTGCTCTAAATGTTAGATAATGATCGCTTACTTGTTGAATTTAAGCTCAGGTCTTACCAACAGAGCTGATTTAAGCGCTAACATCTAGTTTATAATTTTTAAAAAAATAAATGGTTCAACGGGAAACTATAGTGATTCGACCAAAAAAACAAGTTTTGTATAGGTAATTTCAGCGTGATTATTGTTAGATATTTGATCCGCGAAACACTCAAGAGCCAATTTGCGATTTTCTTCGTGCTTTTTTTGGTGTTTTTGAGCCAGAAGTTTATCAGTGTTCTCGCTGATGCTTCGGACGGGGATATTCCTGCTGGATTAATTTTCTCAGTGGTTGGTTTAAACATGCCAGCAATGGGACTATTAATGCTGCCATTGAGTTTGTACATCGGCATATTGATCACGTTTGGTCGCCTATATGCGGAAAGTGAAATTGTGGTGATGAACGCGACAGGTATCGGGAACAAGTTCTTGGTGCAGGCTGCGTTGTACTTAGCGATCATTACCTCTGGTGTGGCGGCGTTTAACGCATTATGGCTATCACCTTGGTCTCAAGACCGAGTAGAACAGTTGTATGAGCAAGTCGCCGCGGAAAACAGTGTCGATCTACTAAAGAAAGGTCAGTTCCAGGGAACACCTGACGGTTCTTCAGTTGTCTTTATTGATGACATCAAAGACAGCACGCTAAGTAATGTGTTTGTCGCACAGATGCGCCCTCGAGACTCTATCTTACCAAGCGTAATGTTCTCTTCTTCTGGTGAAGTAAAAGAACTGTCGGATGGTCGCCAGATCATCACTATGCATGAAGGTACGCGCTATGAAGGTGTGCCGACTCGCGTTGAGTACATGATCACCAAGTTCGATCAATACGAAGGTTTGATTGGTCAACGTGAAGTGAAGCAAAAAGGGCGTGACTGGGAAGCGTATCCAACGGCCGATTTGATTGGTCATCCAGATCCAGAAGCGCAAGCTGAGCTGCAATGGCGTATTTCGCTATTTGTATGTATCCCGCTTTTGACCATGCTGGTGATTCCATTGTCGGCGGTGAACCCACGTCAGGGGCGTTTCGCTAAAATGGGACCGGCTATTTTGATTTACCTAGCGTACTTCCTTGCCATCAGTGCAACGAAGTCCGCGTTAGAGGATGGTGCGATTCCTGCTGCCATTGGTATGTGGCCAATCAATGCGATGTTGTTGATTGTCGCTATCTTGGCAAACATGATGGACAGTGTTCCGGTTCGACGAATGAAAGACAAATTC
The DNA here is from genome assembly GCF_010092875.1 of Vibrio sp. LB10LO1. Classification (NCBI taxonomy): domain Bacteria; kingdom Pseudomonadati; phylum Pseudomonadota; class Gammaproteobacteria; order Vibrionales; family Vibrionaceae; genus Vibrio; species Vibrio sp. LB10LO1. The sequence goes on along the minus strand of NZ_JAADJW010000020.1, from coordinate 9,246 downwards.
CGCAAGAAGAGGCTCGCGTAAGCTGTGTTTAAACTCTTAGACCTTTACATCGGTAGAACGATCATCTCTACCACTGCCTTAGTTCTGGCGACCTTCGTTGGCTTGTCGGGCATCATCAAATACGTAGAGCAGTTGCGTAAAGTAGGCCGTGGTGCTTACGACTTAATGCATGCGCTTTACTTTGTACTATTGAGTATTCCTCGCGACATCGAAATGTTCTTCCCAATGGCAGCGCTACTGGGTGCCTTAATTGGCTTGGGCATGCTGGCGTCAAGCTCTGAGCTTGTGGTAATGCAAGCAGCAGGTTTCTCTAAGTTGGATATCGGTTTATCAGTGCTTAAGACCGCGGTGCCATTGATGCTTATCGTCATGACGTTGGGTCAGTGGGGCGCACCTGAGGCGCAAAAGATGGCGCGTGACCTACGTGCGTTTGCTTTGTCTGGTGGTAGCATCGTATCTGTGCGGGCAGGGGTATGGGCTCGTGATGCCAATGACTTCATCTTTATCGGAAAAGTGGAAGATGACAAACTCTACGGTTTGAACATGTGGCGTTTCGATGAAGATAAGAAACTAGATAAAGTCATCTTTGCTGAAGAAGTGGATTACCAGCAAGACAACAACTGGTTGATGCGTTACGTACAAGTCACGGATATGGAGAATGAGAACGTCATTACCAAGCGTGACGTAGAGCAGATGGAATGGCACACCTCGCTCGCGCCAGATAAGCTTGCGGTTGTGACGGTGAAGCCAGAAGAGCTTTCTCTAAGCGGTTTGTATGACTATGTGACCTATTTGAAAGCTTCAGAGCAAGACGCCTCACGCTATGAACTGGCATTTTGGCGTAAGCTTTCTCAGCCGCTTTCCATCGCGGTAATGATGCTGATGGCGCTGTCCTTTGTATTCGGACCATTGCGTAGCGTGACCATGGGAGCAAGGGTGCTTTCGGGGGTAGTTGCAGGTTTTACCTTCTACATATCCAGTGAGTTCTTTGGGCCGCTAACCTTAGTATACGGCATTCCGCCTGTATTCGGTGCATTAGCCCCTAGCTTGGTGTTCCTAGCAATCGCGGTATCTTTGCTAAGAAGAAAACTGTAGGCTTTCAAAAGCGAAAAACATAAAAAAGGAAGGCACTGTGCCTTCCTTTTTCTATTCTGCTTTTGTTGCTTCGCTATTTTGCTTTCGGTAAGACAACAACTTCGGTTTTTGCCCAAATATCGTGGAAACCACGTTTTTGTGGGTCAATTGGCACCGTTAAGTTTGCCAAGCCGAAGCCAGATGTCGCTAAGCGAATTAGTGCCTGAGTAATCGTAATTGGTGCGCCATCTTTACTGTTACGAATCTGCATTTTCCAAGCTCGCATACCCAAGGTTTGGCCCGCGCGAGTCCAGAAGAACACAAAGAAGTAGATCCACACCACTGCAAGATACAGTGTAAATAGTGGGCTTAATACTGGATGCTTTCCTAGCATGTCTGCTGCATCCACATATTCTCCATAGCTCAACAAGCCTGCCGCGTTAAGCGCAAAAACAATCGCCATTACCACGCCTGCAGCCATCATCTCAATCGCGAGGATAATCAGTGTGTCGTAAAACAACGCTGCGAGTCGACGGAAAAAGCCTGCTGGTGGAAGAGTTGTAGAAGTAGTCATAGTTCCATCACTTACCTTTAAAATTGTGCGTCAGAATATAGATTCCATTAGCTTGTGAAAAGAGAGCTAACGCACAGAGTCTCTAATTACGGGCAAATCACAAGTGCTTTATCGCTAATCAATCACTCAACAAAGCAATCGAGTTCAAACTTCCAACCATGCAACCTGTGAAAGCCCCAAGCATGGGTTACCTTGCTTAGAAAACAAGATTATGAATGATGTAATAGAGGTGCAAGATGATCGTAATTACAGGCGCAAGCAGTGGCTTAGGTGCACAGCTCGCTAAGTTGTATGATGCCCAAGGCGAAGAAACACTGTTAACTGGCCGCAGCGAAAAGAAGTTAAATACGCTTGCTCAACACCTCTCAAGTAAAGCTCAGGTGCGAAGTTGTGATCTGATCGACGCATCGCAAGTGGAGAATTTATTTGATGAGTTACCTCAAGCGCCTACTACAGTGATTCATTGTGCAGGAAGTGGTTATTTTGGTTTGTTGGCCGAGCAAGACCCGCAAGAGATTCAAAAGCTGATTGAAAACAATCTCACCTCCGCAATTCATGTCCTAAAAGAGTTGGTAAAGCGTTATCAAGAGCAGCCTGTAAATGTTGTGATGGTAATGTCGACAGCGGCACAACAGCCAAAGGCACAAGAATCGACTTATTGTGCGGTGAAGTGGGCAGTTAAAGGTTTGATTGAGTCCGTTCGTATGGAGTTAAAAGGTAAACCAATGAAAATTATTGCCGTATATCCAGGTGGCATGGCAACCGAGTTTTGGGAAACGAGTGGTAAGTCATTAGATACGAGCAGCTTTATGAGTGCCGGTGATGCGGCGCAAATGATCCATGGTGCGCTATCTAATATTGGTAATGGTTACGTTTCGGATATTACCGTTAATCGTTTATAGGGCTTAATGGTTGGTGTTATAACAAAGTGAAACGGCAGACTGAGCTAAGATGAGATCTCCTTTGTCACACTTTGTGGCGAAATTATCAGCAAACGATAGTTATTTAAGGTTTTTCTGCTTGCGCAGGTCAAAAGCTTCCGTATAATGCCAATCATCAAAGGGCAATAGCCCAGAGATGCCGGTGTGGTGAAATTGGTATACACGACGGATTCAAAATCCGTTGCCTTCGGGCGTGGCGGTTCAAGTCCGCCCACCGGTACCAAAATTTTAAAGCTCTGCTTATGCAGGGCTTTTTCCGTTTTTGGCGTATAGAAAACTCTCTCTCATAAACTGCAGTTGAAATTTTTCATGTGAAAACGTGTGTAATAGGTTTCAACAATGGCAATTCAGAAAATCCAAAGAAAGTCTGGTGTGCGGTACCGAGTGCAAATGATGCGCAACGGTAAGCGCCTTTCCAAGGTGTTCACTAAGAAGAAAGAAGCGGAGCAGTTTCATGCACAGCTTCTGACTAACGATGATCTAACTAACCTGCTTACTGGCTACGCAATGTCTAATCTGACGTTAAATGAAGCTTGTAAGGAATATCTCAGTTACCACACCGGAAAAGATCAATCCATAGGACAACGACTGAGCTGGTGGTGTTCACTTTATGGCGATAAGAAAGCAGGTCAAGTAACTAAATCATGTGTGAGAGCTGCTTTAAAGGCTCTTTCTGGAGAAGGGAAAGCTCCAGCAACAATTAATCGATATAAGGCCGCTTTAAGTGCTGTATACGCATTCTTATCCGATGAGTATGACAGTACACATAATCCTGCTAGAGAAGTGAAACAGCTCAAAGAGAACAATGCTCGAACTAGGTTTCTAACTGATAAGGAAGTTGAACGTCTTTTAAATACAGCTAAAGAGTCTAGTTGGGAGCGTTTATACCTACTTTTGTTGATGGCTATAACTACTGGGGCTCGAAGAACCGAGATTCTAACTCTACGCTGGAGTGATATCAGTATTCAGGATAGGCGCGCTTTAGTCAAAAAAACAAAGAATGGAGAGCCGAGAATCCTACCTTTAACAGATAACGTAATTGCAGAACTAACTCGTTTTCAGAGTATTAGTACGGATTACGTTTTTCCTAGAATCGGCCACCAGCATGATTACTTCCGTAATTTTGACACCCACTGGTATAGAGCTATCAAGGTTGCAGGCATTAAAGATTGTCGATTTCACGATTTACGCCATACCGCCGCTTCAATCTTGGCTAAGAACGGAGCGTCATTAATCCAAATTGCTGAAGTATTGGGGCATAAATCTATACAGATGACACAACGATATGCTCACCTTTGTGCCAGCCATAAACACAAATTAATTGATGACTTTATGGGAGAAATCTCCAGTGGAAGAAGACATAGAACTGCCTGAATTTTTATACGACCTAGAGACCGATGAGATGGTTGAGTGGTTATCAGAGATAAGTAAACCTCAGAATAAGTACTCTTTTGAGTTTGAAAGGCCACATAATAAATCTACCCGAGATGCCATCATTGATCATTTCATTGTTAGGTTATTATCTAATGAGAGGATTGAGCCTCTAGCTATGAACTACGTTGTGGGAAACCTTAAACTTTTGCTTGATGGTAAGCCGGCGTTCCTGCTTAAACAGGGAAGAGAGAAGGTTGACGATATAGATCACCGATGGCGGGTTTGTGTCGCACGTTATATCTATGTTCATGGTGCAACTCAGAGCCAAATAGCTGAGATAATCGGCATCTCCGAACGTCAGGTTAATGAGTGGCTTCGTTACGCAAAAGTAGAGATTAGGTCTTACAGCCATACGGAAGAATTTATCAGAAGCTTGGTAGGGAAACCTCATTCATTCAAAGAGTATCGAGAGAGCATAATAAAACTTAATGACCATAGACGAATAATCGCCCATTGAAATCTGATTCCAACGCCACTGATTGCATTGGTTTTTTGTTTCAGTATTGGCTCTGGCTGACTGTGAGATAAGCAGTCTTTTGCTATAATACTACATAGCGTTAGTTTGAAGGTTTTTTAAGTGTCTAATTTTAAAGATAAAGATAGGCTTCTTGAGTCTGGTCTAAAGGCTTTGACTCTAAATTACTTGATCGATAAGAATATGATCAACGAAGGTGATGCCATTTCGAATGAGTATGCCCTTCGGTCATCGGCTCGTCGTGCAGACTTAGTTGTATCTAAAGGAAAAGAGCTCTGGGCTTTTGAGATTAAAAGCGAAGCTGATAGTTTAACTAGACTTAACGGTCAGGTTACAACTTACTTGGAGCACTTTGACAAGGTCGTTGTTGTTGCTGCAAGTAAGCATATTGCTAATATCCGCGATGAAGTACCACATGAAGTTGCCATTTGGGAAGTTAGGAACTCTAAGGTGGTTATCGTTCAACGAGGCAAGAAACGTTTAGTTGCTAATGCTAATAGTTTAACTAGCCTAATTAGGCTCCCAAAGCTCAGGAGTTTGATGTCTCGGTATGATTGTTCGATTAAATCTACAAAAAGAAAAGATATAGAAGAGCAAGTAGCAAAAGTCGTGCCTCTAAAAATTCTCCGTGAGACTGTACTAAGTGAATTCAAATCCAAATATGGTCAGACATCAAACTTTTTCTTTAACAGCACTCAAAACCAGACAGTTGTCCCTGAACACTTAAGTGAGTTGAGTCTCTATAAGGTTCAGGAGCAAACATATGTGGACCACAAGCGAGAGCTTGTAAAAATGTTTGGTGTTTTTGATAAGCTCAAATCAGAATTAAGATACGGGTCATCTCAATGCGCATTCGATGACCGGTATTGCTTAGCATCAGGAATGGATTGATTTAATCAATCCACTCCTCCTCAGTGTCTAATTCAGTAATAACGTCTAAATAGTGTATTTGCTGATAAACGTGCAGGTTTATTCGTACTGCTGTTGCCCTGTTGGGGGAAGTTATGCCATATGAGTCTCCAAGGGCTGTCTTCTCAATCATCTGGGTTCCCCATAGTCTCAAGTCACTATTCCAATAGTCACTTTTGAGCATTTCTAACGCTGCTTGTTGGTATAGTCGCTCCTTATCGCCTTCTTTCACGTCAACTTGAGGTGGATATTCTTTACGAATGAAACGCCAATCATGTTTCAATGCGTAGTCAATCCTTGGGGGAGGTAAAGAGGCCCCCCCTGAAAGCTTCGCTGCTCTTGCGCTTCCTCTGTCGGAATAAACCAACTGTACGCTTTGGTCGCAGTTATTCTTAATGTTATTGAATAACTGACGTTCGTATATTGGTATTTCACCTCGGTGTGAACCTGCGAAATTGAAAGGAAATGATGTCGCTGAGATAGTGATTGTTGACTTCGGGAAGAAGTTTGCCAGTTGTCTGACAAAGTTAGCGTGTGTGCCAGATTCTATGACCTCTGCACGTCCAATATCTTCATAGTCTAAGATGAACAGTAACCTTTGCTCCCTCGAGCTTAAGAGAGCTTTCAGAACGGTATTAAACTGTTCTGCTTTGGTTTCTTTCATTTTGAACCTAATTACAATACCACGCTCCAATGCACTTAAAGCTGCTACTTGTTCGTTGATAGAACTCAAGTCTTCAAGCAATAGGGTTGGTAGCATATTCTCGTGTTCTGCCACATAACTTACCCAGTTTCTATATCCGTTAGAAGGGTCGAGTAGCTGGTGGATTTGCTCATGCACTTTACGAGGGTATTCTCCTTCCTTCGCAAAAGTTTTATTTCCATAAAGAAATTCGCTATCAACATCTGCGATAAAAAGGCGCTCCCCAATAGACTTCTTAATTCTATCTATAGAGCTCTTTAATTCTTTGGCAGTAGTCCAACCTTTTAGAGGGAAGCAGGGAAGTAGTAGATCTTTGTCTTTATCGCATAGCTGCTCTATCGCCGTCATTTCTGAAGGGTTCAATGCAAGAATCGGAATGTATTTATAAAAAGTGCCTAGGTTTTCAAAAAACAAGATGACCTCCTATAGGTCGTCAATTCTATACTTTAGAGCAGTTACAGATACATCAAATATCTCCGCTAGTTTTTCATGTAAAGCTTCCTTTTTTAGCTCAACAGAGTGCTTTTTCTTTTCGTGTTGAAGAGGCTCCCAAGGCATTAAAATCTCTGCTGCTAGAGCGTTAGCTTCCCATTCAATTTGGCTTGGGAGTGATGACCGATAAAGTACATCATCAGTGATACCATCACCAATTAAGTGCTTATGTAATAAGAAGTGTGCGACTTCATGAGCAATGGTGAATCTCTGCCTTGCTTTTACATCGTGACTATTCACTCTGATTACATAACAGTGATCTTCAAATTTAATTGAGCCCGAAATACTGCCTGCTAGAGTAGACTTTTTTACTTTAAGACCAAGAGCTGTTGCTAAAGCGCCGATTTTGATTGGGAGCTCTTGTTGGTACTTTTCAATTAGTTGGAGCTGACTATCGTTAATACGACTCCAGACATTAGACTTTTTCATTCTTACGTCCAAGTTTAAGTAAGTTTAATTTTTTTGAGAGGAGCATCATCTTCTGTCTCCTCCCAATCCAATTCAGACCAATCAATATTATCTGTCTTAGTTTTCTGGCGATGTGTCGAGTCTCGTAAGATAAGGCCGTCTACAACCTCTTCTAAATGCTTGTTCAGCTTTCCATCGTCTATCAATTTGCTCAACTGTTTTTCTAAAGCAGGTTCGATTGACATCTTTGCAGTTTCTTCTGCAATGCTTTGTGCGGTCAGTTCTGTAGACTTTCTTATGTTTTTAAAGCCAAAAAATGAAAGTAAAGCAATCGCTAAACCAACTACGGTTATTAGGACTGATACGCAAGTTATTGCGATAGCTGCGAAGTCGGCATACGAAAAAAAGTCTTTTTCCTCATATAACTGATCCACTTTCTGAACTAGCTTAGAAGAAAGGTTTGGTTGTATCTGAAATGACTTTCTTTCTAGCGTGTTTACTTTGTCTTCGAGAGTTGCAAGTGAATTGTTTAGTTGTTCTGAGAGAGTTTGATCACTTATTGATAGATCATGTATCTGCTTTCTAAGCAATTCTAGTGATTGTGATATTGAAGATAACTGAGTTGAAGTTTCAGTTCGAGTTTGATTTTTCTCGGCAGATGGAAGTTGATACTTTTCTGTTGTAGCAAGAGTGCTCCAACTTGTAACTAGGAAGATTCCTACGAGTAACAACCTAATTTTTCGACTTTGCATTGTTTGTCTAAATTACCACTATGAAATTAGGGGTATAGTCATTGAACTTTGTTTGTCTTTCAATTTATTTCATATTGAAGTGTGATTCGTATTTGACCTTAAGTATGTTTGTTTCTCTTTTGTTGCTTAGTTTTGAGGCGGATTGTTTCAATATGTACCTTAGAAAATAAGAAATTAAACATGTTTTTTATCCTCGTAACGCTCCACCAGCAATTCTAGTTAATCTTCTTTCATCGGAAACAACTGCACTCATGAGAGAGAGACCGCCTTTGTTTACGGCTAGCTAGGTAGAAGAAAACCTAACCATGTGTGAAATTACAGCAGGGAAACCAATGACAGAGAAAGAATTAGACCTAAATAATTGGGTCACAGTGAATGAACTAGCCAAGCGTTATAAACAGTTCTCTTTGCCGCAACTAAAGCATCTGATTTGGAAGCGAAGAGAACATCCTGGATTGGCTAGGTGCTACAGAATTGTCGGTAAGCGGGGATACATCAACACTCAGTTGTTTGCAATGTGGATGAGCGGTGAGTTAACAGGATAAGGGCAACGGATAAATAATCTTTCAGCAGCCCTGTTATGACCTAGGTTGTTGTTAGAACGTGTGTAATTACGTGTGTAAAAGCGCTCTTTTAACTAACACATCCTAATCGTGACAGAGGAACGTAAGCAAAAACCAATGTGTCCGAAAGGACGCTTGTTTCGAAATTTGGCAGTTTGTCATTTTTCGGACTCTTTAATAGAGGGTGAGCTATCGGCACCCTTTTTTTGTGTCGTTCAAAACCTAAGACGGTTAAAAATATGCTCACTTTGTTCTGTGTGCCTTTGGGTACAGATTCTTCTGGATAATCTAATGAACCCCTATTAGATAAGGCTTCCTGCGTGAATTTTGTAACCTAGGACAGCCCTTACTGATTTAGATGAGGGGGTTTTATTATTATCTAGGCTCAATGATTGAGAAGCACTAGTAGTATCAAATTTAATGAAAAGTAGATCTCGAAAGTTTTATATCAAGCACATGGGTAGGCTAATTCCTGTTAACAACGGACATATAACTCATGATCTTTATTGGAGCCCCAAAATACTTAAAGGAGTAATTGATAGGTTAGATGATTTGCTAAACCGATGCCGAAAGGTCTTTGCCTTTTTCTTTGTCCAGCAGGTTGTGAAGAAGTCATCAGCCAACGGTGCGGTGATAGAACTCAGAGCTCTAGTAACAAAGCACCTAAGAAAGAGCTTTCCGAAGATTCCCTTCCATTACTGTTGGGTAAGAGAGGAGTCTAATGACGATAACTTACATTATCATTGGATACTATTAATTGATGCTAAAGCACTACCAAGTTTTCATTGGTTCTTTCAATTCATGCAGCAACTTAGGAAGCGATTTGTTAAGACCTCTAACGTTCACTTTCCGACAAAGCCTTACTATGTAGTGGTTTAATGATCCCGGACACCAAGTTAGGTGGTAAAGTCTCCACCATAA